>NZ_JBFRFF010000005.1:0-280372 GCF_052114685.1 Rhizobium sp. 2YAF20
GGAGGGTCTGCGCCAGTCCCGGAGGGTCTGCGCCAGTCCCTATGGCGACGGCTTTCAGCCGAGCAAACGCGCTCACAATCACCACAAAAAACTCGGCAATCACACGTACAAACACCAATTTCGCCCCGCCGGGACTAACAAACGCCGCTGCGATCGGCGGCCCGCCGGAAGATCCGATACACAAAACCCCATAGCTCAGAGAATGCCGACCGCGGGTTCCTGCATGAGAGGCTTTCGTACGCCTGACGGCACCCGAAACCCTTCACCATTTCGGCCATTGAGTGACCCCAGCCGCATCCTAAAAGCGGCCATCCAAGCGAACAGGCATAAAGCAATTTTGCGCCAGAAGCGCACACTCGGCGTGACCGCTACGCATCACCGTGGATCAGATCGAAATGAATGCCGAAGCGGGAAACACGCTCTCTCAGGCGGTCGGCGTCGTTAGCGTCGAAGGCCGCACGCCCGATTCGCGAACTGGTCATGTCCATACCAACCCGGTGATCAACTGGGCGTTGTCCCGGCTCTTAACCAACTTTCTGGGCGCAACCGGCAACCGCTGGAACCTGACGGAGTCTATGGACGGCGCCAAATTTCTAATTGATTACAAAGTCTTAACGAGCCAGAAACGCGAGTAGCGACGCCACTGAGATGCGGCTAATTTTCGCCATCTGCAAACGGATCCAACTTCGAGGTGAAAACCCATGTCGAACGAGCAAGTGCGCTGGCTCTTGAAGGTCATCCAGCCCGAGCGCACCCTGTCCTCCCTTCCCGGAGGCGCCAGCTTTGGCCAAGAAGCTCATGCCGAGCTCCTCAACCTCCCGGTCGAGATCTACGCGACCGAACTTGGCCGCATGCAAAAGGAGGCCTCGGAAGCGGCCGCCGCGTTGCTTGCTGACCAGGCCGTGGCATCGATGGTCGATCGCCTTCCCCTGCGGAAAGGGGCCAGCGTAGTCGCGTTCGGCGACAGCTTGACGTCCGAGCCCCAGTCCTGGGCAGTGATCCTGAGGGAAATGCTGGCGATGCGCCGCGGCACCGACCGGATTTCGTTGACCATCAGCGCAGTTGCGGGCGAGACGACCACGCACGGTCTCGTGCGGGTCGGACAGATCGCCAATTCCCGGCCCGACTGGGTCCTCTTCCTCTTCGGTACGAATGACGCCCGCACGCAGGGCTCGCACCCCACGAAGACGCTCGTCCATCACGAGGAGACTGCGCGCAACATTGCGGAGCTGCGTCAACGCGTTTCCAGAGAGACCACGGCGAGCTGCGTTTGGATCACTCCCCCTGCGGTCAACGAGGCACAAGTGGCGGCGCATTGGGGCCTGGCCAAGTTCGGGGTTCGGTTCCGCAACGAAGACTTGGAGCGAGTCGCCAAGATCGTTCGCGACGGCGACGGGCAGGTTATCGACGCCTTCTCCGCGTTGGGAAGTCCGCCTCCTTCCGACCTGCTCATGGGCGACGGTCTGCATTTCACTTTGGCGGGCCAGAAGCGACTAGCACTCGAAGTGATCCGTGGCTGGAGCGAGCCCAAATGAAATACCTCGTCATCGGCGCCACCGGAAACATCGGCTCTCGAGTAGCTCAGCGCCTCGTAGATTCTGGAGCACGCCCGTCCGTTTTCGTGCGCAGCGCGAAGAGGGCCAGAGCCCTTTTCGATGACCATGTCGATATCCATACCGGAGACCTCGAAAAGCCAGGTCCCTCGCTGGCGGCTGCGCTGGCTGGGGTCGACGGGGTGTTCCTCGTGACGGATGGATGGGATCTCGAGACGCGAGATCGCGCGGTCTCCTTCGCTGCCCGCCACGCTGGCGTACGGCATGTGGTCAAGCTCTCTACACTGGACGTGCGAACCGGGATCGGTACCGGTCCGTGGCACGCACGCGGCGAGGAAGCCGTTCGGCAAAGCGGGGCGGCGTTCACCTTCATTCAGGCAGCCGGGTTCATGTCCAACGCGCTCGGTTGGTCGGAATCCATCAGCCGAGACGGCGTGCTGCGTTCGTCAACGGGTGGAGGCAAGATCGCATTCATCCATCCAGACGACATCGCCGCCGTCGCCACCGCCGCCCTGACCACGCGCGACCACGACGGAGAGACACTGGTGATCACCGGTCGTGAGGCGCTGTCGTATGGGGAGATGGCGGCCGCGATCGGCAGAGCCATCGGCAGACCTGTCGGCTTCGAGGAAATATCCGACCGGCAGGCGTATGCCGACGCCGTCCAATGGGCCGGGAAAGGCCCCAATGTCGATGCTCTCGTGGACATCTGGCGTGCGGTGCGCGAGAGCCGGCTTGAAACGATGACGGACGGGGTGAAGCGGGTGACGGGGCGGGAACCAATTCCGTTCGCGCAATGGGCCGCCGAGAACGTCGCGTCGTTTCAGTAGTGTTTCGGTCCGTTGCCTTGAAAAGAATTTACGTAGACCATTACGGTACGAATTGCCTCGCTCGTGGCGCCATCACGCGAGAGGGCGGCACGCGCCTGGTGGGCCGCTCCGTGGACGAGCGATTCCACCATGCGTGGAAGGACAAAAAGCATTCGCTCCGTCTCGTCGAGGCTGTACCGATCCTGATCGGCACGTGACAGTACCCGCCAGAACGTGTGATGCAGCGCGTTCCTAAAGCCGAGAGCGCTTTCCGGAACGGCGGACGAAACAACTTCGTGCAGTTCCGCAATGTCCGTGTGCACATTCACGAGGCCATGGACGAGCTCGCGCGCGAATTCCTCCAGCGAAGTCGGAGCGCAGGTCGCCGTCGTCTGCTCGATGACCTGCCGTACATCGTCGACATGTCGATCATGAAGGGCGATCAAGATCGCGCGCTTGTCGGGGAAGTATTGATACAGGGACCCGACACTGACTCCGGCGGCCTCCGCGATGCGGTTCGTGGTAATCGCCTGCGTCCCGTGGCGCTTCACCACAAGCTGGACCGCCTCGAGCACGTCGTCCACGGTCCGCCGTGAGCGTTGCTGCTTCGGCTCTCGCCGCGTCTGGGTGCTTTCAGCCGTCGTCATGCTGCCTTGCTCTAGGTGATCGCCGGGCCGAACCCCGACACAGGACCATAACAGCGGCGACATTTACGGGCAATATCCCACGAGAGGTCAGCCAAGCCTTGACGAGTCGGTGGGTGAATTTCGCCGGATCGGACGTGACCACGCGGCTCAAGCTACGTCCGCTCCGGGCCAACTCCCGAAGCTAGTTATTAGCTTCCGGATCGCGCCTCCACGGTTGCCATTCCCGCGTAGCGCCGACTTTCTCGAAACCGGTCATTCATTCGCGCGATAGAATTAGATGCAACATCGTCATACTTGGTCGCCGAAATTGTGCCTACTCTTCAAAAAGCGACCGTTCTGCCAGAAAAATGTCCTCGATATATCCCTTTACGATCTGGATGGGCGCGCCCCGGCTTTCCTGTCGACGGGTGAGCATCCATAAGTCTCGGGAGGGCGGCTCCTGGCCGAGATGGCATGGAACAAGGGCGTCGTCGGCACGGCCTATGAAATGTGGTAAGAGAGCGATGCCTGCATCAGCGCGTGCAGCGGCGGCTTGGGCGAACTGCGTATTTGTCCTGAACGTCATGTGCGCCCGTGGAAAATGCCGATCAAGCCAGACCGCTTCGGGGAGATGGGCGTTGGCTTCATCAAACCCAACAAAAACTGGTATCTTACCAGCGTTGATCCGCCGGCTCCATCCGGCCGAGGCGTAAAGCCCGTAGCCGAGCGATAGAAGACGCTTGGCGAGAATGTCGCCGTCATCCGGACGCCCAAGCCGTAAGGCAATGTCGGCTTCGCGCCGTTCCAGACTGATCGTCCGCATGTTGGTTGCCAATTCGATGTCGAGTGCCTGGTATCGCCCGACAAGCATAGCCATACGCGTCACCAGAAAACCTTGCATCAGGCTGGGCGTTGCGTTGATCCTCACCAGTCCCGATGGTCCGTCACTTTCCCCACCACGGGAAAGCGAGGCCGCTGCGGTGTCCATGTCATTTGCCAACGCGAGTGCCCGCGCACCCGAAGCCGTCAAAACGAAACCGTCTGGCCGGCGCTCGACCAGCTTGTCGCCCAGAGCCCGTTCGAGGGACGATATGCGCCGGGCGACGGTCGCGTGATTGACCGAAAGTGCGCGCGCCGCCGCCGACAGGCTGCCGTGGCGCGCGAGCGCGATAAAAATGCGGATGTCTTCCCAATCTACGTCTGTGCGAAAATGATCAGCCATTGTGAGAAGTTAGGGAGTTTTCGCGCAGATGGCGAGCGACTACTTTGCGGTCCTGGAGAAATTTTGCTTTGGAGAACAAGCCATGCCCAACCCTCATATAGCCGTGACATTGATTGGCGGCCCGACGGCCCTCATCGAAATTGGGACAATCCGGTTGTTAACCGACCCAACCTTTGATCCGCCAAGTCTGTATCAGAAGACGCCCGTGCATTTTGAGAAAACGTCCGGTCCAGCCTTATCTGTCGAAGAAATTGGTCCTTTGGACGGCGTATTGCTGAGCCACGACCAGCATCTCGACAATCTCGATTACGCCGGTCGCGCGATGCTTTCTGGTGTTGCCTCAACCTTCACAACGATAGCCGGTGCGGGCCGGCTGGGCGGCAATGCGATTGGTCTTTCGCCATTCGAAACGCGTGTGATTAGCGGACAAGGGGTGGAAAAGCTGTTCGTCACGGCAGCGCCGGCCCGCCACGGTCCGGTTGGTATCGAACCGATTTCGGGAGACGTTATTGGCTTCCTTCTTGGTACCGAGCAGCCTGGCGATGCGATCTACATTACCGGCGATACGGTTTGGTTCGAAGGTACGGCCGAAGTCGCGCGCCGATTTTCGCCCAAGGTTGTGATGCTGTTTACCGGCTCGGCGGAGCCGCGTGGGCGGTTTCATATGACTATGGATAGCAATGACGCACTGGAAACGGCGCATGCTTTCCCAAATGCCGCTATCGTCGCCGTTCATAACGAAGGATGGGTGCATTTCAAGGAAACTGCCAAAGAACTTGCTGCCACGTTCACGGCGCTTGGTGTAGCTTCGCGCTTAACCTCACTCGAGCGCGGTCTTCGTGTCACATTCTGAGGCGAAGCGTTGCCGGTTGATCGGAATCGTCCGCGATCTGCCGCTGAGCAGCCAAAACCCGCCCTTCCGCTGTCGTGAAGAGTTTCGGGCGCCGGCAGGCGTATGAAAGTCCCCGAGGAAGGAACCCGCGGGCCACAGGCTATGGCGATGGTTATGGGGATTTCAGATTTCCGCCAGTGCCGTTGGTGGCGCGAGCGCCGTCAGGAAGCACCAGGATGGATGTGGACAGACCACTTTGTTGTTCCTTGGCGCCGTATGGTTGGCACGTCACGCGGCGGGACGCGTCTCCTTTAATGTCGATCATCGGCATAGACGCGTGTGGGTTTGTCGCCGGGGGCTGCCTGCGGCTGGAGGCCGGATCATGCCATGCCGGGTCATGGGGTGGTCTCCCGGTTCGGTGTGGTTTTGTCCGGCGGTCCGCGCGGCTGCCTCCACCGTTCAAACATCTTGATGATAATCATGCGTCCGCCGCAGCATGGGCATGGCGGGCGGAAGTCGTCCGGTTTGTCTGGGGTATCGTCATCAGATGGCGCGGCGACGTTCAGTAGTTCGCGAGCGAGCGTGAGGCTGGCTTTGCGGGCGGAGCCGGCGAGCAGGCCGTAGTGCCGAATGCGGTGGAAGCCACGCGGCAGGACATGGATGAGGAAGCGGCGGATGAACTCGTCAGTTGCGAGTGTCATCACCTGCTGACGGTCGGCGCTGTCGCGGCGATAGTCCTTGTAGCGGAAGGTGACGCTGTCCTTGTTGAAGCGGATGAGGCGGCTGTTGGAGATCGCGACCCGATGAGTGTAGCGCGACAGATAGGCAAGCACGGCTTGAGGCCCGGCGAAGGGCGCCTTGGCATAAACCACCCAGCGCTTCTTCCGGACGGGTGCCAGGTGCCACTGGAATGCCCGCCTGTCGATGAAGTGCGCCATCGATCCGAAGAAGGTAAGCCTGCCGGTATCGTGCAACCCGAGCAACCGAGTGAGGAACAGCCGGCGGAACGGCTTGCCTAGTACCCGTACCGGGAGCAGAAAGGCCGGACGCGACGATACCCATCGGCTTCCGTCTGGCGCGATGCCGCCACCCGGCACGATCATGTGGACATGCGGATGGTGCGTCATCGCCGATCCCCATGTGTGGAGCACGGCGGTGATGCCAATGCGCGCGCCGAGATGCTCTGGATCCGCCGCGATGGTCAGCATCGTTTCCGATGCCGCCTTGAACAGCAGGTCGTAGACTGCCGCTTTGTTCTGGAACGCGATGTCGGCGACCTCGGCGGGCCGCGTGAACACGACGTGGAAGTAGCCGACCGGCAGCAGGTCGGCCTCGCGCTCGGCAAGCCATGTCCGCGCCGCGGCACCCTGACACTTCGGACAATGCCGGTTGCGGCAGGAGTTATAGGCGATCCGCCACTGGCCGCAGTCCTCGCAAGCCTCGCCGTGACCACCGAGGGCTGCGGTGCGACACTGTATAGCGCGGCGATCTGGATGAGAGGCCCTCATCTTGATTGACGCGCCGCAGACACTGCTCAATTGCCGACATGACCTTGAGTTGAGTGAGGCTCAGGTGTCCTGCATGGTCGGCCCGGTAGGCGGGTCCCGTCGCGCGGAAGATGTCGGCGACCTCGACAGAGGCGCGCACGGCTTAGCCGTCGGGCGATATCTCTGCCGGCTTGAACAGGCCGAGCTTGTCGAGCGGGCTTGTCACTGTTCGCACCGTTCGGGTCGCGACCTTGGTATAGAAAGCGGTGTTGTTCAGCTTGGCGTGCCCGAGCAGGACTTGGATGATCCGGATGTCGGTGCCGTCCTCCAGCAGGTGGGTAGCGAAGCTGTGGCGTAGCGTGTGCGGCCCAACCCGATTGGCGATGTCGGCGGCCTGGGCCGCCTCAACGACGATGCGATAGAGCTGCCGCGTGCTGATCGGCTTCATGGCGTGCTGTCCGGGGAACAGCCAGCCGTCGCGGTGCATCACGCCCTGCTGCCGCCCGACCCGCCACCACTGGCGCAGCAATAAAAGCAGGTCTTGCGACAGCATGGCGTTGGGATACCGGCCGCCCTTGCCGCGCTCGACCCTGAGCAGCATGCGCTCACTGTCAATGTCGGCGACCTTCAGCATCGACACTTCGGCGACGCGAAGACCCGCACCATAGGCGACTGACAATGCTGCCTGGTGTTTCAGGCAGGTCGTGGCGTTTAGGAGGCGGGCAACCTCGTCGCGGCTGAGCACTACTGGCAGCGTGCGCGGGTGCGCCAGTCGAACGAGCTTGCGCGCCAGATCGGGACGATCAACCGTATGAGTGAAGAAGAAGCGTAGCGCCGACACGATGCTGTTCATGGTCGGCACGGGAACGCCGTCCTTCTGCTGCTCGATCTGGAACCGGCGCAGGTCGTCGGAGGTCGCTGTGCCTGGTGAGCGCCCAAGGAACGTCGCCAGGCGCCCGATATCGCGGAGATAGTTGCGCTGCGTCTCCCGTGAGAAACGCCGCATGTTCATGTCGTCGATCAGCCTCTGGCGCAGCGGGCTGATGGGTGCATCAAGAACTGGATGGGACATCGTCAGGCTCCTTGTTGAAGAAGCCCGTCATGGTTTGCTCACGCCGAACGACGCTCAATGCATGCGCGACGACCGGTTATTGATCTCAACCTCAACCGCGGGCGCCCTCCCGCGCAGCGGGTTCGTTCGTCGGCCCCAAAGACGGTCACGCCTCCAAACTGACCCGACGGCAGCTTGTGGCGCATTTGAGAGCCACCTGTACGCGGTCGATCCAGTGGAGTAAGCATCAAACGCCGGTTGATGCAGCTCACAGAGCAATGAAATTAATCCGCCCCACAATGCAGAATAACGCGTGTCCGGGTTTCACCCATAGCCGACGTTCAGAGAACTGCGCGCAAACCAGGTGTTCGCTGGGCCACAAGACCGACAATGAGAAAGCTTGCCAGGATGCCGCCCAGACTGGCGAGTGCGAATTTAAGGCCAATGGAAACAGGTAAAAAGTGCAGCAAACGCGTAATCGCGACTAAGATCGGCGCGTGCAAGACGTAGACGCCGAACGCATTGCGCGTGAGGAAGCGAGCGATGGGTCCTTGGCTGTTAAAGTGGTCTCTGTAGAGGACGATTGCCCCTAGCGAAAGAGCAAGACAGGTGAATGAGCGCCAGGCGTCCGTGCCGGCAGCCTGCCAGTGCCAACCGCCGCCATAGGGGGACACGTCGCCGCTCATGGCACCGCCCGCGGCGACCAGGACGATCCACAACGCACCACCGACCCAAAGGCCATTCCACAACCAACGCCTTCCGACACGTGATGGTATCTGGCACAACCAGTCTCCTTTCCATGCGGCAATTCCGGCGGCATACATTAGCGGGTATTGCGGAAAGTCGTGTACATCGATGTTGAGAACAGTTGTCGCGTTCGGAAAAGTAACGCCGACGACAAAAGTCACGATGGCAATCAGGGCCGCGTAACCTAACACGGCCCCTGCCGAAGGAGGATGACGCGGAGCGAATCGTATCGGACGCGCCTGGCACACTACGGCGTAGGCCGCCGAGAATAGAAGAAGTACAAGGCAGAACCATAGGGGACCCGAGCCGTCGAGTAGTTCCCCTGAACGGAGGTGCAGCCACCAGTCCTGGATGAACGTGCGCGGCGGGTTCGACCGCCAAGACCCTGCAACGAAATATTCCGTCAGCGGACCGATCAAGGTCATATAGAGCAGCAATGGCAGGCCAAGTCTCTGTAGCCGCTCGCGGATGAAGCTGCGGACGCCATTGCCTGCAACGGCGCCGGCGGAAAAGAAGCCTGCTATGCCGAAAAGCAAACCCATTGCCGCCGCGTGCTGGAAGGATTGATAGGCAGCGAAGGCAATCTTCGCTGCGATACTCAGTTCGGGATGCTCACGGTAGTACCACTCGCCAAAAGGCGAGTAGGTCACGGCCGCGTGCATGACGACGACCATGCTGATCGCAGACCAACGCAGGTTGTCTATATATAAAAGGCGTTGGCTCGGCCTCTCTCCAGGCATGACCTGTCCTCCGGTTTACGCCTGGATCAGGCCTCATGCCGAGGTCGGGGTCTTGCCAGAAGTCGCGTCCGACCTGGCTGAATCTGGCAAAATATGGCCGATTGCGAAATCGGCCAGTGCGCGACGGCGGAACTCAGTGGGCGTTCGGCCGGTTTGACCCTTGAAGGCGCGATTAAACGGACCGATCGATCCCCAACCGGCATCGAGGGCGATGGTGAGGACCGGGACGCGCGATTGCGCAGGGTCAGACAACGCCTCCCGCGCCTCTTTCAACCTGTGCTCGTTGACGAAATCAGTGAAGTTCCGATAGCCGAGGCGCTGGTTGATCGTTCTTCGGAGTCGATATTCAGGGACCCCCAACTGCTCGGCCAGTTGATCCACCGAGAGGTCCGAGTCGCGGTAGGCACGATCTTGCTCCATCGCCCACCGCAGCCGCTCCGCCAGTTGGCGCTCCTCAGCGCTCATTTCCGTTGCCGCGACGGGGATAGTAAGGCCCTCTCGCGCGACCGGCGCCGGTTCAAGCGTAGGCTCAGGCATGACAGCACGCAGCCGTATCAAAGCGGCGACTATGGCCAAGCCCAGCACGGCCGAGAGACCGGGCAGCCAGCGGACGCCGGCTGCATCGAGCACTGTTGTTGCCAGGATTGCCAGACCCACAGCACAGGCGAAAATGAACCTAAAGCGTCGTCGCCCCTCAACCAGGTCTGCTTTGCGTCCTCCAAGTACCCGGGCGGTTTCGACGACTACCACGATTAGCGTCGCAGCGTGCGTCGCATTCCACCCCAAGCTTGAGCCGGATAATGTTGCCACGGCTGCGAGCGGCAGGAGAGCAACGAAGACCGCCCACCTCCATCGCGTCGACTGGGAAGCGTCACCGAAGACTGTCTCGGCCCACGCAACGAAAACGCCTGCGATTGAGTTACTGAGAATCCGCAGCGGAATGATCCACCAGACGAGCCCCTCGTGTATTCCGGGAGCCGTTTCGATGAGGAACGCTATTACGCACAGGTCGAATAGCAGTGTGGCGCGACCGATCGGCGATCGGAGCGTGCCAGGAAGACCAATGATCGCAAGTAGGCCAAGCAGCGCCAATGCGCCACCTCGGAACCCGGTTTCGAGCAGCATTTGCGAACCTCCAATGCTTATCTGGCTCGAACAATAACTGGATGCAAGGCCCCGAGACACTGCGAGAAGACCTGGATGGTCGCTTCTGGTCGATGTGACCGTAGCCGATCGGCGCATCGATGTCCTTCTGACCGTCCGGTTGCTAATGTCGCCTGTTGGCGCATTTGAGACGTACGCCAGTGCGGCAAGTTGAACGAAGAAGACCTAAAGCCTCCGTCAAACGACGTCTTGAACGTGGCAATTAAACCACCCCCCAATGAAGAATACCGCGCGTCCGGGTTTCGCCGCCCAAAGCGGTCATGCCGACCGGAATTTGGATCGGTAAACCTGTACTAGGTCATCTACACCCTTTCCAATCAGCGCAACGGGCATGGAGGCGTATCCGAATATCAACCCCGCACGTTGATCTGTTGGGGCCGCAAACAGACGCGAGATTGGGTAGATGCCAACACCTTCCTGCCTCGCGCAGCCGGCGAAACGCTCTTCATCGCTGGCAGTGAGGTGGTTGAACCACACGACCACATGGAGGCCCGCTGACGTTCCAACGATGTCGACCTCTTCGCCAAACGCTTTGGCCATTGCATTCAGGAATACCGCACGCCTTTCGGCGTTCAGTCGCCTCATCTTTCGAACGTGGCTTTCATATGCGCCCGTTTCGATCATTGAAGCCAGAGCCTCTTGGTCGAAGCTTGAGCTGTGCCGATCGGTGATCTGCTTGCATCGGACAAGGGGCTCCACAAGCGCGCCAGGCAGCACCATGTAACCAAGGCGGAGCGTTGGCGACAGCGTCTTGGATACGGTGCCGACATAGATGACCCGACCTTGACCGGTCGTCCACAGCGGCGGAATCGGACGCACGTCATATCGATACTCCCCGTCGTAGTCGTCCTCGATGATGTAGGTGTTCCCGGCGATCGCCCATTCGATCAGGGCCTTGCGACGTCCGGACGGTAGGACGCCGCCCAGCGGAAACTGATGGCTGGGCGTTACAAATGCCAGGGCTACATCCTTAGGATCGGGAAGCCGAGAGGTGTCCATTCCATCATTGTCGCACGTGATGGCGACGGGCATTGCTCCTGTCGCAAGCATCACGTTACGTGCCATCGCGTAGCAGGGCTCCTCGAGGACAACCTGGCCTCCCGGATCGACAAGCACCCGCGCACACAGGTCCAACGCCTGCTGGGCACCGCTGACAATCATGATCTGGGCGACATCGCATTCAATGCCACGGGCTCGCCAGAGGTAGCCTTGCAAGGCACGACGAAGTGCCAGGTTACCGGCTGGATGCTCATAGCCAAGCCGTTCTCGGTGCGCCAGGACTGCCCCGTTCAGGGCACGCCGCCAAGCCAGCTTGGGAAAGTCCGACGAAGCGACGTCGCCGTACCGGAAGTCGTATTGAAGCGCTGCCTGTTCCGCGCTGAAGTTCTTCGGCAATGCCATTGCACGCGAGGCATAGGCGGATACCTGAGGAGTGGTTTCCTGTGCTTGCGATACGGCTCTGGAGTACGGATGTCGTCCTTCGGACGTGACCGTCGGCTTTGCGCCGTGCCGCACCTGAATGTACCCTTCAGACATCAACTGGTCATAGGCGGCCGTCACCGTGGTCCTGGAAACGCCGAGTTCGTCCGCAAGCGCGCGGCTTGAGGGCAATCTCTCACCCGCATCGTAGACGCCGGACGTAATCTGGTCGCGCAAAGACAGGTAAATACGGCGGGTCGCGCCGCTCTTTCGTGAGCCCTTCACCAACTGGACCAATGAAATATTCCAAAAGTGGCGGTGTATCTTGTGCCACCTTGATGTGAATAATGCGCTGACGTCAAGGAGATGCCTATGTACACGTCGCCAGCCTTCACCGTGGAAGACACGACCGAGCTTTACGAAATGATGCGGCAATGTCGCCTTGCCAATTTCGTGACGGCTACACCCGATGGTCCGATGGCCACGCCCTTACCTATGTTCCTCGATGAGGCGGAGGGAGAAATGGGCGTCCTCTATGCGCATCTGGCGCGACCGAACCCGCAGTGGCAGGCTCCTGTCATCGGACATGGACTTGCAGTCTTTATGGGACCGGACGCCTACGTGACGCCATCCTGGTACGCCTCAAAAGCCGAGCATGGCAAGGTAGTCCCAACGTGGAACTACACAGCCGTCCATGCGAGCGGGCCGGTCGAGTTCTTCGAAGAAGCCGAACGACTATTCGAGGTGGTGTCGCGCCTCACGGGCATTCACGAGGTGTCGCGCTCGATGCCTTGGGCAGTCACTGACGCTCCCGAAGCCTACATCAAGGCTCAGCTCCGCGGCATTGTCGGTATTCGCATGCCCGTCGTTTCGCTGCAGGGGAAGCGCAAGATGAGCCAAAATCGCCCTGAGGCCGATCGCAAAGGGGTAAAACAGGGACTTGGCGATAGCCGCAGCCCCACCGATCAGATCGTTTCTGACATGATCCCGGTCTGAGACGAGCAATTGGCTTTTGAGTGGAATTCTGGAGTTAGGAATAGATGTTTGAATCACCCGTGATCGACGAACGGATCAAGCAAATCGCCCCCGGTTTCAGAGCGATGAGCATTCATGTCGACGCGACAAATGCCGGAGTAGGAAGCCTTCCCACAGGGCTACTGACAGATGCCTGCGATTACGTCTTGCGGGGCGGCCCAGCATGGACGGACGCCCATTTGACCAGTTGGGCCGACGCCTATACCCGGTTCGGAGCCAAGCCCAATCGGACACCCTGTTCGTCGCAAGCATTGAGAAAGCGGGTGTTGAAGGACGGAATGATTCCTTCGATCAATCCTGTCGTCGATCTCTATAACGCCGTCAGTCTCAAATATGCCATTCCCGTTGGCGGCGAGAATCACGATGCCTATTCCGGGCGTCCGCGTCTTACCGTGGCCGACGGACGCGAACCTTTCGAAACAGTCATGAACGGCGAAGAGGTGATCGAGAATCCACTCCCTGGAGAGGTCATCTGGCGAGACGATGCGGGCGTCACATGCCGGCGTTGGAACTGGCGTCAGGGCACGCGCACCCGACTGGAGGCAGCCGATGGTCGAATGTGGTTTGTGTTGGAAAGCCTTGAGACAATGCCAGAAGGCGCTCTTGCAGAAGCATCGGACATGCTGATTGAAGGGCTAAATTCGGTGATGCCCGATTGTTTGGTGTTCGCTCAGAGAATCGCCGTCTGAGGATGACTTGATCGCTGATGGCGCATTTGAGACGCACGCCAGTGCGGCAAGTCGAGCGAAGAAGACCTAAAGCCTCCGCCAAACGACGTCTCGAACGTGGAAATTAATCCACCCCACAATGCAGAATACTGCGCGTCCGGGTTTCGCCGCCCAAAGCGGCCTTCAAATCCCGTAGGCGTCCATGGGCTAATATCTATGCGTTCAGGCCGGCTCACCTTCGGAGGTACGGTTCTCGAACCGTTCTGAGACAGCCCTCACCAACGTCGCAAAGTTGAGCTTTTTCAGGGGTTTGTCGGTTCCTGGGCTTTGGTCGACAGCTGCTTCAACACATCTACGAAGTCATCGAAGCGCTCCTTTCCAACCTCTTCGGACCATTGCTCATGCAACTGCCGAAGACATCCGAAAATGGCTGCGACTACGTCATGTCCCCGTAGCGTAAGATAGACCAGTCGGCGATCGCTACCGTCGGCTGCGCGCCGCTCGACATAACCCAGGTCTTCAAGCTGGCTGAGCAGATAGTTCACAGCTTGTCGCGACATCCGCTTGTGACGCGCGAGCTCGGCCGGTCTCATGCCATCCGGCAGTGGAAATGAGAACACGGCAAAATGCGCCTCCTGGAAGTCAACAAACCCTGCCTCGTGAATGGCTTGCAACATGCGGTCGCGCACATGCTGCCAGACAACGCGTAGCAGCGCGCCGAAGAACGGCGGACCGGGCAACGCGTCGGGAATTGAATCTGGGGGCAATGGGATTGACATGTATGTAAAGTCACTTTACCTATTGATGTAAAGCTACTTTACATTGTGGGGGCCTTATATGGAAGCGGTACAAGCCGATATTGTGCGCATCGGGCAACTCGAACTGCGTTTTCTCATTGGTGAAGTCGGCGCGACGGTGTTCGAATTCACAGTGCCACCTCGGGCGCGGGTCCCCGCTCCGCATCATCATCGGGATGCCGACGAATTCCTCTACGGCCTCGAAGGCACGCTCACTGTCATCGTCGATGGGTTAACGCACGAGATTCGCGCCGGCGACGCCATATTCATTCCGCGAGGGGCGGTGCACCATCACGAGAACCTTAATGATGGCTCAGCCAAGGTCTTGGCGACCATCACACCGGGTACAATTGGACGGCGCTATTTCGAGGAAATTGCCGAGGTGGTAAACGTGCCCGGCAAACCGGACCTTGCCAAGGCCAATGAGATCATGCTGCGCCACGGACTGGTCCCGGTCTGATCAGTTGACCTAAGCCTCGCAATTTTCCAGTTGATTGCGCAAGGAAATAAGAGCGTGACTAAAGCCGGTGCTGGCGCATTTGAGACCCACACCAGTGCGGAAAATTGGTAGGAGGGGGTTAGATGCGAGCAAAGTTCCGGAATCTTGCAAATGAACGACGGCGCGTTGGCTAGGGCGACTTTCATTACTTTGATGAGAAGGATAGCTTTCCGGTATCAATCAAAGCCGATGGACCCTTTCACGGCTCGGACTTCGAAGTGAATATTTCGTTGTTTGGGCGCACTCTGGCTTCAATAACGGGTTAGCCCGCAGCTTATTTCTGATGGGCTCCGAAGTTGATGAGCCGGAAGTTTTCTAAGGCCAGCAAGTCGCCTGGACCGTGAGCCGCAGCGAACAGCAGACCGGCGATGAACGTGAAATGGTCGACGAAGAAGCCAAATTCAGTCTGACTTCCGTTCCAATGAGCCGGTCCGTGGAACACGATTCCGAGAAAAAGGACGTAGGCCGCCGCAGCAAGGGATGCCTCGGTGAAAAACGCTCCACTTAAAAAGCACAACACCAGTGCCAACTCGAAGAATGCTGCAGCCCAAGCGAGAAGGAGAGGTGCTGGCAAATTTGCCGCGCCGATAAACGCCGCTGTGTCATTTATCCCGAGGAATTTAAACGACATCGCCATTGCGAAGACGGCTGCGAAGATTAGCCGTGCCAAGAGGATGGATACGCGTGACCAGATGGGGGATGGTGGTGCCATCGGAATTCCTTTTAGTCAGTCTAGGATGGATGATGATGTGTAGCGCGTTTCGGCTATGGCTTGCCAGGGATTGTAAACTCGGGCGGCTGCGAGACCTTGAGTGCTACTATGCCGCAGCCGCCATCCAAATGATTTCCCATACATTTCCGTCCGGGTCTTCATAGCTGCGTCCATACATGAAGCCGTGGTCTTGCTTCGGATTGGGATCGGCAACGCCTCCCGTGGCAGCGGCGAGGTCAACGATGCTGTCAACCATCGTGCGATCCTCGACGGTCAATGCGATCAGCGCGGCGCTTGTTTTGTGCGCATCAGCGATAGGACGCTGGCTGAAAGCTTTGTATTTATCATGCGTTAAGAGCATCACGTGAATGGCCTCGGAAAACACCATGCAAGACGAGGCGTCATCCGAGAATTGCGGATTCTTGGTCCCCCCAACCGCCTCATAAAACGACGTCGATTTGCGCAGATCGTGCACCGGCAGGTTCACGAAAATCATTTTGCCCATAGAGCTCACCGATCGTTTCGTTGACGGGTACTAGCCCCTCTAGTACCGTATTTGCTGAATATCATACGGGTACGGTACTGTCTAGTACTGCAGTGAGGGACGGCATGGAAATCCATGGTGAAACAAGGTCTGCGCGCAAGGATCGCGAGATTTTAAGAGCGGCCAAGGCAGCGTTCATTACCAAAGGCTATGACGGAACCAGTATGGAGGAAATCGCCACTAACGCGACGGTTTCCAAGCAAACGGTCTATAAGCATTTCACGGACAAGGAGTCGCTTTTTACCGCAGTTGTTCAATCAACTGCTGCCCAAACCAACGACGTCATTGAGCTCGTGGCAACGCTGCTCTCCGACGCTAGCTTTATGGAGGGTGGCCTAAAGCAGCTTGCCCGACGTTTAATAACAATGCTGATGGATGAAGAGCTATTGAAGCTGCGACGCCTAATTATCGCCAACGCTGATCGAATGCCACAGCTCGGTCAAGACTGGTACGAGAAAGGCTTCGAGCGGATGCAAGCTTCAATGGCGTCATGCTTTCAAAAACTTACAACACGACACATACTGCAGGTTTCCGATCCTTATTTAGCAGCCAGCCACTTTTTTGGGATGCTTCTTTGGATCCCCATGAACGAAGCAATGTTCACTGGAAACAGAAACCCACGCTCGAAAGCTGACCTTGAACAGCACGCCGACGCGTCGGTTGAGGTATTTCTTGCCGCCTACGGAATGCGGTCCAAATAGGCGCACCTTGAATCAAAATGCCGATTAAGCCAGAGGGTATCGGGCATGGGCCTAGCTGCCGCGTCTCTAACGTAAGCGCCGAGCTCTTCTTAGCGGAAGCCCAAATTAATCCACCCCATAATGCAGAATGCGGCGTATCCGGGGAATCGGCGCCATCAGACCGTCTAACAATACCAATTCGCTCTCTTGGCGAAGAGACCCGAGGGAAGAGCACGACCCAAGCACGCTAAATCGATTCTAGCGGTCGCGTTCCTTGCTGTGTTTCTTTTCATAGTCGTTGCATTGATTCTTCGCGCATTCGGGCCATCTGTGATCTCGTATTGAATTCCATCGCGGCCCCGGCGACGCGTTCAAACGAACCCCACAGCTTGATCATTCCGGCAGGCGCACCGGACCTTTGGGGTTCGGAGCCATAGGGGGCTCAGCTTCTTGGACAACCGAGCAGATCAGAAGAGACTTTTCCTGCTGGACATCTTCGATCTCCAGCGTCAACTTTGCGGTGAACATAGCCGATCGACTTTCATCTTGGACTTCAATCTTGGTGGCAGAGCTAGGCGGCCACGGCATGCGGCTGTTCATTTCCTCGACAAGTGCAGCAATTGCCACCTGCTTTGCTTCGCTCACATTCGCCATTTCGAATCCGTCTGCAACTTGCTCGATCTCCTCGCCCTCGACAATTTTGAAAAAGAATTCTGGCATTACGCTTCAAACACTTATGACTAGAGTATGGGGAAGTTTCATGGGCAAGCCGGGAGTTGGCCCGGCGAAACTAGGCTGAAACCCCTTGCTCAGAAGGCGTTCCTGCGCGTCTGCCGACTCCTTGGCAAGACGCTGTTGTCGTAGGCGTTCGGTTTTAACTTCACGATCTCTTGTTCGATTTTCCTGATCCAGCTTAAAGGCTTGGGCAGCCAGATCGGCTTGAGCCTGTCGCTGCTGCGGTGTGCGCGAACGGCGCGTCGATGCATCTTTCACAATATCTCCTTGGGTGCCCACGGCAATCAATCAGATTGCAATCCCCAGCTAAACACCCGGGACGACCATAAGGTTCAGATGTAAATTCGCAGACCTCGGAGAGGCCGTGTCGATCAGTGATCTTTGATCCTCTTTCGCACCTCAATATACGACGCCTGTTGCCGAGGCGTACTTCCGCTACCCAATGGAACCATTCGATCCGGGATGAGTTCAGGACTGTCCGCTATCGTACACATGCGGCGGACCTGGACAGTTAGGCGTCGTCCCCCAATTGCGACGCCTGATTCCGCGCTCACCAGCTCGCATTTCGCACCACGCGGGTTAAAGACAATGTCGACCTTGTGGACTTGTCCGAATTCCGGTTGTCCCGATGCGATCAGTGTTCTTGGAACGCGGTGGCCTAGACGCCCAATATCGCGTCAATCTCCGCAATCAATGCTGCATACGTCTCGATGTGGCGGTAGTATTCAGCTCTGATTTCTTCGGAAATATCCGCCAGCGGGCCGTTACCTTCTTGGCGAAAGTGGCGAACATCTTTGTCCTCCATGGACCGAATTTTCTCTTCTTGCTCTTTGAGCTTCTGCTCATAGCCCTCTCGAAACTTCGACAATCCCATTGCACCCTCCAGGGGTTAACTGACGCGCTCTCGAAATAGCAATCATCGGCTCTTCTGACGCCAATGCAAGCCAAAGCTTGCCAGGAATCAGGGCAACGCTAAAAGTATAAGGCCCGGCAAGTGACCGGGCCTTA
This sequence comes from Rhizobium sp. 2YAF20, assembly GCF_052114685.1. NCBI lineage: Bacteria > Pseudomonadati > Pseudomonadota > Alphaproteobacteria > Hyphomicrobiales > Rhizobiaceae > Rhizobium > Rhizobium sp. 2YAF20. The sequence continues at coordinate 18,329 of NZ_JBFRFF010000005.1, forward strand.
TTGGAAACGACTATCGGCAAACACGCTCTTCAGTGACGACCTTATGGCCGTGATGCCAACCGACTATTCTCTTTGTAAAGCAGTCGTGATGATGATGGTGATGGTCCCAATCGCCATGGTCATAGTGGCGATTGTGATGGTAATAACCGTCATCGGCCAAGGACGGAAGGGTCGTGGCGACAAGTGAGGCCAATGCGATTGTAGAAGCGATGAAGAGCTTGTTCATGGGGTTCCTCCGATTAGCATTTTGCTTCTCAACAACGTCATCAACGGACGTTGATTTAAAAGTAATCCCCGGGGAGTGAACGAAACGTTACGATCTCGTTAATGTGGGGTTCATCCTGGATGTTGCTCGCGAGGCGGGGGCCTTAGACGAAAAACGAACATGCGAGTGCCACGGCGAAAATGGCAAGCGGCAGGGTAAGCACGATCACGGCGCTGATCCATTCGGCTTCTACGAGTGGCATGTATTCTTGATCGTTGGCTGATTTCATTGTTCGCTCCCACCAATTTGCGATCAGCTTAATCGAACCCGCCTATTTGTCGCCTCAAGGTTGATTTCAGCGAGTCACACACCGAAAGCTCGGACCTGCCTACCAGCCCAGCGTTACAGTGGGCTTTTCGCATTTGTCGAAATGACATGCTGCGCTCCCTGATCATCGTAGGCGGTGAATTGCCCTCGCAATGGCCGGTGCAAGCATCCATTTGAGACCCACGCAAGCGTGGCAAGTTGAGCGAAGAAGCTTAAAGCCTCTATCAAACAGCGTCTCGAACCTGCAAATTAATCCACCCCACAATGCAGAATACCGGGTGTCCGGGGTTTCGCCCAAAGCTGCAATAGCTATTGCCAACTCCGACGCGCGAGCAATGCTGCGGATAACGCTGCTGCTCTTGCAGGAAAACTTAACTCGTTGATGGAGATCCGCACGTGGCGAATCTCCTTGTTGAGTTAGGCAGAAAAACCGCCATCGGCAATCACTATGCTTCCGGTCACGAAGCTCGCGGCAGGTGATGCCAGGAAACCTACCACCGCAGCAATCTCTTCTGGACGACCATAGCGGCCAAGTGCTGTTCCCCCCTTGAGCCAGTCCGAAATTGGACCGTCTTCGGGATTCATGTCGGTGTTCACCGCCCCGACGCCGACGGCGTTCACAGTTATGCCCTTGGCAGCAAGGTCGCGTGCAGCGCCCTTTGTATAACCTTCTACCGCCGCTTTTGTCGCGACATAGTCCGCAAGTCCAGGAGCCCCGACCAGCGTGGCGGCAACCGACGAGATCGAGATGATTCGGCCTCCGTCGCCCATGACGCGTCCTGCGGCACGGATCGCAGCGACCACGCCCTGAATGTTGATGGCGTACTGGCGCTCGAAATTGCTGGTGTCTTCAGTAAGGTGCAGTACCCCAGTTTCGAAGACACCAGCATTGTTGACGAGGATATCGAGACGACCGAACTTGGCAATGACATCTCCGACAAGTTTGGTTACCTGTGCCGCGTCAGACTGGTCAGCTTTGAACGCGGCCGCTTTGACGCCCGCGTTCTCAAGTTCGCCGACAAGGGCTTCCGCCTTTACCGCGCTGGAGACATAGCTGAAGGCAACATTCGCGCCTTGTTCGGCGAGCTGTTTTGCGATGGCGGCCCCGATGCCCCGGGAACCACCGGTTATCAGTGCGACTTTACCTGAAAGAACTTTGGTCATGACGACTTTACCTTTTCATTGAAGGCGCGGTCGAATGACCGGGGCCCAACCCCTAGATGGGTTAGCGCTTCAGCGGGCAGTACCAGTCTTTCTTGAACAACATATATTTGCAAAATGAATGAATGGCGCAGGACGCAAGGCGTTTGTCCTAGCCTGGGATTTGCCAATTCCAGCATGGGCTCGTCGGTTGGCCTGTCTCAGTCACCACTTCCCGCTGTTTCATCCGGCAGTCAAATAAGTGATATCCGCTGATGACGGCTACCGAGCCACTGTCATTTCACTATCTCTACCCTCTGGCCTCGATTGGCCACAGCGCGAGTACACGCGCCTTTCAAAGGAAAAGTGACATGGTTGACGAAAATGGACCCCATTACTTCGTTGTGTTCCACAGCCCCGGCCGGAACTGGGTTGAGGGCGTGACATACAATGAACAGCCTGGCTTCACGGACCACGTCGATTACATCAGCAAGTGCCACGACCAGGGCAAGATCGTCCTGAGTGGTCCGTTCATGGAAATTCCGGGCGGTCTTGCGGGGAAACTGGCGGACGGCGGCATGGCGATTTTCAACGCCTCCGATCTTGAGGAAGCCACGAAGCTCGGAACGGACGATCCGACCGTCCAGTCCGGCCTTCTCAATGTTGAGGTCAAGACCTGGTGGGTACCTTTCCACGACTGACCAGGCGGGAAACCAAAACTGCAGTCGCTTGCCGCCTGGACCGACGCTTCGGTCTCGACGGAGAAGCGATTGCAAGCCGGAGGTTATTGGATCGAGAGCGTTGAAGTGTCTTGTAAGTTGCGAAGCTCTTGCTGGAGAAACTCCACAAAGATGCGCGCGGCAGGTTTGGCGGCCTGTCCGCTTGGAAACAAGGCATGGCTCTCGATTTCGCCCATATCCCAGTCCGGCAAGAGGCGAGTAAGTTCTCCTCGGGCAAGATAGTCGCGAAGCGACGGATAGCTTGCCAATATTATCCCAAGACCCTCTATGCAGGCGTTCATACCCACTTCACTGCCCGTGATCGAAAGCGCACCCTTTGGCTTGATGGCGAGCTGCTGATCGCTCTTGCGAAAAGTCCACTCAGATGCAGCGACCGGACCAGCCAGTATCGCCCTATGACCGGACAGCTCATCCGGTCCGCTGGGCGTGCCGTGTCTTTCCAGGTAATGCGGTGCTGCTGCAAGAACCAATGGCCATCTACCCAGCAGCCGCGCAATGGCGACTGAGTCCGCGAGTTTTCCGAACCGGATTGCAACGTCGACACCCTCGGCAATCAAGTCTTGGCGTTGATCCTCGACGATTAGCTCAACATGCAATGCTGGGTGGAGCGCCATAAACTGAGGGAGAATCGGGACGATGACTCTTGAAGCGAATATCGATGACGCCGCGATGCGAATCCGGCCTCGCAGTTCACCGCTTCCCCGAACCGCGTGTTCAGCCTCGTCTAATGTGTCGAGAGCGGTTTGAACGCTTGCAAGATAGTCCTTTCCGGCGTCGGTCAGTGTTACCGACCGAGTGGTCCTAATGAGCAGTGTCGCTCCAAGCTGTTCTTCGAGCACGGCGATCAAGCGCGACGCGGTTGGTTGCGACAGCTTCATTTCCTTGGCGGCACGGGAAAAACTTCCGGCGCGAGCGACGCGGGCGAACACTCTCAATGCCATCAGTTGGTCGCTCATCAACTGAGGTTAAAGTCCACCCGCGGCCTTGACAACAGGTTCATTCGCTAGATCGTCCCCGGTTAAGACGATGGCCGCGCAACCAGAGGCGCAATGATCGCAGTTGGCGCGAAGGAGAAGTTAGTCTGCGGCAACTGTTGGCCCCAAAGCTGTCGTTTGTCGTCAAGCCGAATTGCAGAGTCGTCAAAGCCGGTTCGTCACCCCACCGCATTCGCCAGCCGAAGCTCGGTGCTCGGGAAGTCTTCAACAGCGACGCGAAAGAAATTCGCATCAGCCAGCAGTCTCGACGTGATCTCCTCCGAGGTGGCGAACGATGAAGTCAACGAACGCCCTGGCAGCCGGCTTCGGTGTCTGCCCGCTGGGAAAGAGGGCATGTGCGGTGATGTCGCCAACGTCCCAGTCTGGCAACAGACGGACCAACCTACTCTGGCCAAACTCGCGTTCGACGCTTGGGAGACTCGCTACAATGATTCCGAGCCCACAGACCCCCGCATTGATCGCAACCTCCGCTCCGGTGATCGCGAGACTGCCATCGGTTTGAATGGAAATCTCACTGCCATCTTTCTTGAACGTAAGCACTTTTCCAGCCGTGGGTCCGGCTATTACAAAATTGTGGGATGCGAGGTCCGCCGGCAATATCGGTAGGCCCTTCCGAGCGATGTAAGACGGCGAGGCGGCTACAACCAACGGCCATCGGCCGATGCGGCGGGCGATAGCGCTGCTGTCGGCGAGCTTCCCAAATCGGAGCACGACATCAACGTTTTCCGAGATGAGGTCTTGACGCCTATCGTCGACGACAAGCTCAATGCGCAACTGAGCATGGTGCTCTGAAAATTCGGACAGACTCGGTACCAAGACACGAGATGCCACGATAGACGATACGCCTACCCGTAAGCTGCCACGTAGCTGTCCGTTGCCGCGAACTGCATGATCGGCTTCGTCCAGTGCGTCCAGGACAGGCTTGATACGAGCAAGATATTCCGCCCCACTCTCGGTAAGAGTTACGGCACGTGTTGTTCGCATGAAGAGCGTCCCACCGAGTTTCTCTTCCAGCAAAGCAATGATGCGCGAGGCGGTCGGTTGAGTGAGGTTATGCTCGCGCGCGGCCTGTGAGAAGCTTCCTGTCGCCGCGACCCTGACAAAGAGCCGAAGCGCAGATATTTGATCGCTCATATACATTCCGCCTGGTATTGCCGCTGTGTGAGTATGCGAGGATTAGCGCGTTTATACCGCAAGCGTTCAAAACTCATCCATTCGGCCGCCGTATGAGTGATATACGACGCCTGCCGCTACCGAACATCCATATGCGAAATTATCTCATCTGTGTCGGGCAATCGACCTAATCACTTCGCCCATGCCTCCACGCGAGGAGGCGAATAGTTGGCACGCGCTCAAACAACTGGAGTCCCCAATGATCAAGATGAGCCTTTTCTTACAGCGCCGCGCAGACCTGACGTTCGAACAATTCAGTGATTATTGGATGAACAAGCACTGGCCGATCGTCCAATCCGTTCCGGCGGTGAAAGAACACACAATTGCGTATAAGCAGCAACATAGCATTGGCAGCGTTCCGGAAGGTCTGCCGGCCGCGCCATTCGACGGCTACGCCGAGGCATGGTTCGAGCAAATTGCAGACGTTGCGAAGGTTGTCGGTTCCCCTGAATGGGGTTCTGTGGTGCAAAAAGATGACTTGAACTTCCTCGATCCTTCTAAAACGCTCATCCTCTTCACCGAGGAAAAGGTCGATTTTCTCGCTTAGAACTCCGGAGCCTGGCGACGCTCCAGGCTCCTCCCTGACGCAAATCTTGCCTAGCGCAGTCGAGTGGATATCGCACGTTTAAACACAGGCCAGAGCGCTCGTTCACTCTGAGGATGGGTACGCCAGCAACCCGACCACCGCAGCAATCTTTTCCGGCCGACCATAGCGACCAAGTGGGGTTCCCTCTTGAGCCAGTCCGAAATCGGGCTGTCTTCAGGATTGCCAAACGGCATGGGCGATCACGTCAGCTGGAAACCGGTGACGACGACAGAGGATCACGTGCAGATCTGGTCATGCTGCCAGATCCCACATTTTGAGCACTGCTCGGTTAAAGCTACAGCGCCCTTCAAGCAGTTCGAGCCGCCGCCATTGGACTGATTGGGATGTACTAGCGAGGCCGACCCATGCGTTTCCACGATGCGTGGGCGTGACGACGCCCCGACCAATTCTGGTATAGAGACTCGCGGCACTATGCGATCGCCATTTTCCGTGCCACAGCTGCCAGGGGAGATTTGTCGTTTCGAGGTTCTGATGTGGAAGATGAGTTGCGTCGTCCTGCTTGCCTACGCCTGCATGGCAGGGCCCATTCTGTCGGCAGACCGTTCCGTGCACCTGGCGGTGCCCAGCCCTGTCGGCAAAGACATCGCGGCCATGCCGCAGCTCACCGCGCCTGTCGACGATGCCGAACGTCGCATTAACGCCGGATTGAAGCGCCTGGATCTCAATGTTCTTAAGGCATCCAAGGACTGCAAGGGGGGCGACTGGCAACGCTCGGTGGATGTTGCCATGAGGGGCCCCGGGTTCCTCAGCCTAGTCATCACGGATTCCATTAATTGCGAGGGAAGCGCCCACCCCGACTCGAGCACCATGTCTATCGTCTACGATCTGACCACGGGACAGCCGGTCGACTGGACGCATCTGCTTCCAGCTACCCTAACCGGCACGGTAGCATTGGCGGAGCAGGCAGACGGTACCAAAGTCGTCACCCTGGCTTCCAAGCGGCTGTTTGATCTCTATATGGCTGGATACGGCGCTGGCGAGGCGCCGGGTAGCGACCTTGAAGATTGCAAGCAGGCTTTGCTGGGCGAGGCGGCAGACGGACCGCCGGGCATGATGGTCTGGCTGGACGCAAAGGGCGGCGGGTTGGCGCTCCAACTCGAGTTACCGCATGTGATGACTGCCTGCGAGGAACCGGTTATCATACCTGCAGCAGTGCTCAAGAAAGAAGGTGCGCAGCCCGCGCTGCTGAAGGCTTTCGCGCCGACTATCTCGGCGACGACACCGCTTGCGCAGACCACGCCCGCCCCCGCAGAGACAAAGTTGCCGTTGCGTCCCGGCTACTACGTGAACTCGGATGCGGCGTGCGGAGAGGCATACCAGGCAATCGTCATCCAGTTCACCGGCACGGCGTTCGAGGAAGGCTCCGACCTCTGCGCGATCGACGGAGTGGCGCGCGACGGGACGTCCTACACGATGACGGAGAAATGTCAGGAGCAGACGAAGGGCAAGAGGCACACCGCGAATGCCACCATCGTCGTCCCGGATTCCGGTGCCTTTGTCACCCGGGTCGGAGGCGCCACGACGCGCTACCGCTACTGCCCAATCTCCTCCTTGCCAGCGTCCTGGCAAAACTCGAAGGAAACCGTGCCTGACTTCCCGGCCTTCGGCCAAGGCGGGTGACTCAAGAGCGATGCGGCATCGGAAACTCACGGCTAACGATTGTCGTGATTGTCTCGTCCTCCTGTCACCGGTCTTTGAGGATCATCGCTGCCGCTTTTTCGGCGATCATGATCGTCGGCGAATTTGTCGCCGCGCAACCACCCGCCTGGGCGCTCAGTGCCGACGGCTTTCGCAACCTGCGCGGTGCTCCCGCCTGCGCGAAGCCAGCCCCACCACCGCGGCGCATCTCACAGCAATCAATCTCGGCCTCAAAGCCATCCGGCGCGAGCAGCGGGCGCAAAACGACGTCTCGAACGTGGAAAATAATCCACCCCACAATGCAGAATGCTTCTCCTCCAGCAATGAGGGCATTTGACGGGAATGGCGATCTTTTTTGACTGATGTTGGCGAGATTCTGCCGTTGTCGACCTCGCCTTTGGCCTGTTGGGGCGGCCCGGCGATGTGCGCCTCAGTTCGCATTTAGCCAGCGGTATCGGTTCAGTGCCTGCGAGCTTCCAGACGTCTTTTGTCGCGCTCGACATATTCGGAGCCCAGCTGTGTCAGACGGAATTGTCGTTTCTGAAATTCCCCGCGGATTAAGATGAGGCCTTGCTCTTCGGCTTCGTTCAATGTCTTCAGGCTTGTGCCTTTAGGGGGAGACTGCCAATCCCCGCCATCGGCGCTGTACAGCAATACCATTATCTTGATAATTTTGATTCTCCATGGCTGATGCTACAGCCGTGCTGCGTCGCTTTACCAATCCGCTGGTTCCGCTTTCTTGATTTGACACCATTCAGATAAACCCATTGTTCTAGAAGAAATATTGGGGTTAATCCGGAGTTTCGCAAAAGCTTTCGTATAAAACCTCCAACGGGCTTGGTCAATTCAATCGCTCCGCCCCAATAGGGTTGGTCATTTCCTGGCGATTCCTAAGAAGCGCTCATCCGGGCGTTGGCGTGGGCGGGAGTGCGGATGCTTCGATCACGGAGCTTGCAGAGCAGTTCCACATGACCCTCACGGGCATGAAGAAGCACGTCGGCGTCTTGGAGCAGGCGGGGCTGGTTACGACGGAGAAGGTCGGGCGTGTGCGGACCTGCAGGCTCGGCCTGCGCGGGCTCGAAGAAGAGGCGGCCTGGATCGAAGCGCGCCGCCAGATCTGGAGCGCACGCTTCGACGCGCTCGACGAAGTCCTCGGGCCCTAAAGCGGAAGGAGAAAGTCGATGGGTGGCAGATCAAGGAATGGCCCCACGGCGGTCGAACGGAGGTCCGAGCGCGAGCTCGTCGTGACACGCACCTTCAACGGCCCGGTTCGCCTCGTGTTCGACGCGTGGACCAAGCCCGAGCTGTTCAAGCTGTGGTGGGCGCCGAAGTCGAGCTGCATCCCCCTGCTTTCCTGCGAGATGGATGTTCGCACCGGGGGCAGCTATCGCATCGCGTTCGGAGACGACGCCTCGGCCTCCATGGCCTTCTTCGGCAAGTATCTCGAAGTGTCGCCGCCTTGGCGCCTCGTCTGGACCAATGACGAAAGCAATGACGCCGCCGTCACGACTGTGACCTTCGAGGAAGAAGAGGACGGCAGGACCCTGCTGGTCCTGCAAGAACTCTTTTCCTCGAAGACAGCGCTCGACGATGCTTTCGTCGGCATGGAAGATGCGATGCCCGAGCAGTTCGAGCAGTTGGATGCACTTCTCATCGCCTTGGGCGCGAGCGTGTGACAGCCAAGCGTTCAACTCAATAGGCCATGCCTAAAACAGGGACGAAACAGGGAATTGGCGCAGCGTGACTGCTTCCTGAAGTCCGCTATTCGAGGCTAGTTTGATTTCCGCTTCCCGCCCAAAGCAGATCTGAAGCTCGGGCTGGCCAAGCAGAGTCAAGAGACGCCCGAGAACCGCCCACGGGTCAAAGAGATCCTACTCAGCATGCGCAGAACATCTGGCATCAGCACGTCGACGCTGCCATAAATGAGCTTCATCGAGGGAGGCATCATGATGCAGAAGAATGCGCCGGACTTCAGCCTTGCGGACAGGGTGACTTTCATAACGGGAGCGAGCCGTGGCATCGGTAGAGCTTGCGCACTTGCCTGTGCCGCAGCGGGATCCGATATTGTTTTGGGGGTCCGTGATGTCGCAGCGTCGGCGGGCCTGGTTGCCGAACTCGAGGGTGCGGGGCGAAAAGTTCTCCCTGTTGTACTGGATATTCCCAATAAGGCCCACATCGCACAAGCCGTCGACGCGGCGCTTACTACGTTCGGTCGGATAGACGTCCTCGTCAATAATGTCGGCGTGGCTCCGGGCAATCTCGCAGAACTCGTTGAGGAGAAGGACCTTGACGAAATACTCGATGTCAACATCAAGGGCACTTTTCTGATCACGCAGGCCGTAGGCCGTCAAATGATCAAGCGCAATGGCAGCCGGATCATCAACATCAGCTCACAGGCCGGTACCGTGGCACTGCGCGGCGAGGCAATCTATTGCATGAGCAAGGCGGCAATTAATCACCTCACACGCTGCCTTGCAGCAGAATGGGCGCGCTATAACGTCACCGTAAATACAGTATCGCCGACGTTCATCCACACGGATGGTACAGCACCTTTCTTATCCGATGACGACAATCGCAAAGCGACGCTCGATCACATTCCACTCGGCCGGATCGGTGAAACCGATGATGTGGTGGGTGCCGTAGTCTTCCTCGCATCACCGGCTGCGAGCCTAATCACCGGCGCGAACCTGCTTGTGGACGGTGGATGGTCCGTCGCCTGAGGCCTAGGCACTCCTTCAGCGCAAGTCTCATGCAGACGAGAACGATGATTTCTCCGCATAAAGATCGCCATACTTCATCAGCAAAGCGGTGGCGATGGCGATCCAGATTTCGATCAGCATTACCCGGAGAACAATACCAATGGCCCGCTTCTGGAGCATTTAAGACCGCAGTCAACTACGCGATCGAGCATGCTCGACATTTCCCGTGAATCAGATCACCGCCTCGATGAGAAACGGTCCGTGGCGCAGCAGAACACTCTCGACTTGCCAAAGCCCTCGCGCCAAGCGCTTCGAGCGCGTGCAATTGTCCGGGATCCGATCCGCGGAGAGCATTATGGCCAACGGCCTCGTTCTGAGCCGCATCAAAAGGCAGGACACATGGCAGCTCCGACCCGCAATGTGCAAAAAAGTCGACAAAACTCTTGCCAAACCGTCCATACATGGCGCGAAGGAGAAGCTGGTCAGCGGCAATAGTCGGCCCTAAGCGGGCGTTGATAGGGCAAGCGCGTATCAGCTTATGCTCGGTGACGGGTGTCCAGCCTACGTCACACTATCAGCGATGTTCCCGGTTTCTATTGGGAGGCAGGTTGAGTAACCTGGTCGTCGCCTGCAGATCATGCGCGAATGATGAGGAACTTAACAGTGGGTCGGTCGTTATGCTGAAGCGTCAGTTCCGACGCAGGCTCGGGGTTGACGGTCCAGAAAATTATCTTGGCAATCGCTTAAAGTCTCCATTCAACTTAGTGCTTCAAGGCGCTCGCATGAGCCATAAATGAGAGGGTGAACATGAAGAAGTCATTTCTAATTGCATGTGCGGCTGCGGCTGTATTGCTAGCAGCTTCGTCTGCAGATGCTATGCAGGGTTGTGGTGGTGGTTTTCACCGCGGCCCGAACGGTTATTGCCGCCCAAATCGCCCCGCTGTGGTGGTAGTCCCCGGACCCGCAGTTGGAGGTTACTATCATGGAAGGGGCTATTGGGATGGTCGCCGGTACTGGGGCCATCGTTATTACCATGGCGGTGGCTGGCGTTATCGCTAACTGAGCTTCTGGCGCGAACTGGAAAACCACGAGCTTCGGCAATTGGTGCATTTGGGACCTACGCCAGCACGGCGGCTTGAGCGTAGAGAACCTTAAGCCGCCGTCAAACGACGTCTCGAACGTGGAAATTAGTCCACCTTACAATGCAGAATGCGGCGTGTCCGGTTTGCGCGTGCCACCTGCCTAATTTACGAAGAGGGCGGCGGTTTACCTGCGCGGACCTCACATGGGCCGATACTAGCCTGCTTACCAGTTGCCAGGATCTGCGGTGTGATCGACGCCTGCGAATTCATCTGCCTTCTCCCGGTCTAGTATTAGATCGGTTGTCACGTTTGTCTCATCCGTGACCGAATAATAGATCGGGGCCGGCCCCTTGCTCAACTGTTGGTACATGAGCAGGGCGGCCTCTTCAGCGGTGTCGGCTTGAATCTCTTGGGTGGCGGTGACTGTGAATTTGTGCATGGCTTTGCCTTCGGCGTTTAGTGAATTGAATGCGGGACTACCAATGGTTAAATTTTGATCCTGACTAATCAGTTGAGAGCAATACTTATCCAATACAACCGCTTAAATGGGGAGCGGCGATATGTTCAAGTATCCTGGGGCTGGTAATACTCGTCGGTGCATTTCTCGCTTCCGGTCCTTTCACGCTGACGCCTGGATCGGTAGCCCCGAGTTCTTGCAGCATCAAGGACAACATCAGCATCGCTACCGGTGAGCGAATCTACCACATTCCTGGTCATGCATATTACTCCGCGACCAGAATCTCGCTGGCACACGGTGAGCGGTGGTTCTGCTCTGAAGTCGAGGCGCAAGCTGTCAGATGGCGCAAATCAAAGGTCTAGAGCTACAAACGCTACGATATTGGCACCGAGTATACAACGTCCGCCTCTTTTGGAGATATGCACGTGCCGGTGATCAGAGACGCGAAGACGCTTTCCAACAAAGCCATCTCCTCAATTCGGATAGCGATGAGCACATAGCTGTCAGACCCCAATTAAATGCCAAGTGACAACTTATCCATGACCTCCCTTGCGAGCGACAGCGCATGCAGTCTTTCCCCCAAGTTCGCCTGCATCTTGTGGTGATTGGTGCATGCTTGGTCAGCAGTGGCCATGTATCGAGGGCCTGTTCCACTGTCTCTTTTACCTGATTGGTAAGTACCTTTCGATCCACCCTGAGATGGCCGGCCGCCCGTTCGAACGTCTTCAGATCGATAAGATTTGGATCTTTCGCTCCACCGAATTCGAGCGCCATGTCGTGGTCGCCATAGAGGAAGGTTGGCACGATGTCGTAGGCGGGTGTCTGGATGACAAAATAGAGTCCATCCAATCCCGAACCGCTAAAGAGCCGTGGCAGACTTGCATTTTGAGCGGGCCATTAAATTTGCAGCTTTCGACAAGGCTGACAATTTCGGCTGCGTCCTCTTCTTTAGAAATGATTACGCCACTAAGGATGACGTTGTCCGGAGATCGATACCGGATGCGACAGGCCCGCGATTGCTGCGCGATGCCGCAAAAAAAATGAAGTTTTCGGCGCGTGGCTATCACAGGGTGCTGAAGGTGGCGCGCGCGTTGGCGGGTCTCGACGACAAGCAGATGGTTGGTCGAATCCATCTCGCCGAAGCGATCTCCTATCGCATCGCAGGTGAGCGGCTGAACGCTGCCGCCTGAGTTTGATCGGGGTGATCTCGCCAAACGACGAGAGGCGCCGCAGCGCCCCTCGGATGTTTGTCAAGATAAACTAGTTCAGCCGCCCAGGCCGTCGAAAAGAACGGTCGAAAGATAGCGTTCGGCGAAGGACGGAATGATGACGACGATGTTCTTGCCGGCGTTTTCTTCGCGGCTGCCGATCTTGATTGCTGCGAATAGGGCAGCGCCGGAGGAAATGCCGACCGGTACCCCTTCGAGACGGGCAACGTGCCGCGCCATTTCGATCGCTTCTGCGCTCGTGACCGTGACGACCTCGTCATAGATCTTGGTGTCGAGGATCGCAGGCGCAAATCCCGCACCGATGCCCTGGATCTTGTGCGGACCGGGTGCGCCACCCGAAAGAACGGGAGATTCGGCGGGCTCGACGGCAATGACCTTGAGGCCCGGCTTCCTGGCCTTCAAGACCTGGCCGGCGCCGGTGATCGTTCCGCCGGTACCGATGCCTGATACGAGGATGTCGACGCTGCCGTCGGTGTCGTTCCAGATTTCCTCGGCCGTCGTCTTGCGGTGGATCTCGGGATTGGCTGGGTTTTCGAATTGCTGCGGTATGACGGCGTCCGGCAGGCTCGCGGCCAGCTCCTCGGCCTTGGCAATCGCACCCTTCATGCCCTTCGCTCCTTCGGTCAAAACGAGTTCGGCGCCGAGCAAAGCCAGCATCTTGCGGCGCTCGATCGACATGGTCTCCGGCATGGTTAGGATAAGTTTGTAGCCCTTGGCTGCAGCCGCGAAGGCGAGCGCGATACCTGTGTTGCCCGAAGTCGGCTCGATCAGCGTGGTTTTGCCGGGGCTGATCTTGCCCTGCGCTTCGAGGCTCTCGATCATCGCAACGCCGATGCGGTCCTTGACCGAGGCGATCGGGTTGAAGAATTCGAGCTTCGCCAGAAGGTTCGCCTTGACGCCCTTCTCCTTGGCCAGCTTGTCGAGGCGTACGATCGGCGTGTCGCCGATCGTTTCGGTGATCGAACCGTAAATACGGCCGCGGCCAGGTTTGCGTGTGTCGGACATTGTGCTCTCCCTTTTTAAATCTGCGGCAGAATAGGGTTAAACCCTGGCGTAAGCCAGTATGCGTTGCTCCAACCGGCGGGAGGCGATTGGGAAAAAAATCTTCGCAACTGACAAAGCGCAGAAGGTTATTTCAAGCCGTACGCGTTGCGATGAAGGCGGCGGTGCCGGCAAGAACGGTCGCGGCCGCCCGGTTCAATATCTGCAATGCGCGTGGCCTCTTCAAAAGCGTCCGGACTCGCGATGCCAGCATCATGTAGGGCACGAGGACGGTAAGGAGCACCGCAAACGTCGCGGCAAGGAGCACCGCGTATTCGCGGGGGCCGACGGCTTTGATGTCGATCAGCGTCGGGACCAGCGCGATGTAGAACAGCATGGTCTTGGGATTGCCAAGGGTCACGAGCAGGCCCGACAGAAACGACATGCCGATGCCCGACGATTTCCTCGCCGCGATCTCCTGGGGCAAAAGGCCGGCAGTCCAGAGTTTCCAGGCGATGTAGCCGAGGTAGATCGCGCCAGCGATCTTGATGACGACAAAGACTTCGGTAAAGGTCTGCGCCACGAAGGCAAGGCCTAGGATGACGGCGGTCAGGTAGGTCATGTCCCCGAGAACCAGCCCCAGTCCCATGAAGAAAGTCTCGCGAAGGCCGGAGCCGAGAGCCCGGGCTACGATCGCCGTAATGCCGGGCCCTGGGATCGCAGCTGCAATGAACAGCGCGCCGCAATAGGCAAACAGGCTCGTGAGCGTCATGGTCTGTTCCTCCCCGGTTGTCTGCTGTTCTAGCCGCGGCGGCGACAAGCTGCAATATCGCCCGGGTCGGCTGTCTCACACTCCCGTGGAGCCAAACCCACCCGCGCCGCGTGCTGTTTCGGTTCGCTCTGCGATCTCGGTGACGTGCACCTGGATCACCGGGGCAATCACCATCTGGGCAATCCGCATACCGCGCGTGATCTCGAAGGGCTCCTCTCCGAGGTTGATCAGCAGCACCTTGACCTCACCGCGATAATCGCTGTCGATCGTTCCTGGTGTGTTGAGGCAGGTGATGCCGTGCTTGAAGGCAAGCCCTGAGCGTGGGCGGACCTGGCCTTCGTAGCCCTCGGGAATTTCGAAGATCAGGCCGGTCGGCACCATCGCGCGTTTCCCCGGCGCAATGGTCAGCGGTCCATCCCCGCTAAGGGCTGCGCGCAGATCCATTCCGGCTGCCCCCTTTGTCTCATAGGCGGGAAGGTCGAGCCCCTGGCCATGTGCCAGCCGGATAAGGTGGAGGGTCGGGCGTGTGTCGGTGTGTATGGTCATGCGGCATTAGTTTGCGCGCTGGAGCCAGAGGTCAATTGCAATATCCGCTTTAAATCGTTAGATACGCGGCAATTCACAGGATAATCTCATGGCCGAAAGTCTCGCCGAGGCGGTCTCCCGCCGCCGTACATTTGCTATTATCTCGCATCCGGATGCGGGCAAGACGACGCTCACCGAAAAGCTGCTGCTGTTCGGCGGCGCCATTCAGCTTGCCGGCGAGGTCAAGGCGAAGAAGGATCGGATCCAGACCCGTTCGGACTGGATGAAGATCGAGCGCGAGCGCGGCATTTCGGTCGTCACATCGGTGATGACCTTCGAATATGACGATATCGTCTTCAACCTTCTGGATACGCCAGGTCACGAAGACTTCGCCGACGACACCTACAGGACGCTGACGGCCGTCGACGCCGCCGTCATGGTGATCGATGCCGCCAAGGGTATCGAGCCGCGAACGCTGAAGCTGTTCGAGGTCTGCCGCCTGCGTGATATCCCGATCATCACCTTCGTCAACAAGATGGACCGTGAGAGCCGCGATCCCTTCGAGATTCTCGACGAGGTCGAGCAGAAACTGGCGCTGGATACGGCGCCGATCACTTGGCCGATCGGCCGTGCAAAGAGCTTCAGCGGCACCTATCATCTGGCAAAGAATGAGGTTCGCAGCTCCGATACCGAGGCTGAGACCACCCCCGTCAACGGACCGCGGGCAATCGCCGGCCGCTTGCCCGAAAACGAGCGCGACCATTTCGTCGAGGAGCTCGAGCTTGCCCGCGACGCCTGCCGCCCATTCGATCGCGATGCTTTCCTCGAAGGTCATCTGACCCCGGTCTTCTTCGGCTCGGCGCTGCGCAATTACGGGGTACGCGACCTCATCAATGCGCTCGGCGAATTCGCCCCGTCGCCCCGAGCCCAGGTCGCGGATACGCGCACGGTGCAGGCAACCGACGACAAGATGACTGCCTTCGTCTTCAAGATCCAGGCGAACATGGACCCGAACCACCGCGACCGCATCGCCTTTGTCCGCGTCTGCTCGGGCAAGCTCGAGCGCGGCATGAAAGCGCGGCTTTCGCGCACCGGCAAGCCGATGGGCCTGTCGGCGCCGCAGTTCTTCTTCGCCTCGCAGCGCCACATCGCCGACACCGCCTTCGCGGGTGATGTCGTCGGCATCCCCAACCATGGCACGCTGCGCATCGGCGACACACTGACGGAAGGTGAAGATCTCGTCTTTCAGGGCGTGCCGAATTTCGCGCCGGAAATCCTCCGCCGCGTCCGCCTTGAGGACGCAATGAAGGCCAAGAAGCTGAAGGAGGCCTTGCAGCAGATGGCCGAGGAAGGCGTCGTCCAGCTGTTTTCGCCGGAAGACGGTTCTCCCGCCATCGTTGGCGTCGTCGGCGCACTGCAGTTGGACGTGCTGAAGGAGCGGCTTCAGGGCGAATATGGCCTGCCGGTCTCGTTCGAGATGTCGCGGTTTTCCGTCTGCCGCTGGGTGTCTGCCGAGCAGGCCGGCGAACTCGACAAGTTCGTCACCGCACGCCGCGGCGATATTGCCCGCGATCTTGATGGCGATCCGGTGTTCCTCGCGCAAGACGGCTTTTCGTTGCGCTACGAGGCCGAGCGTTATCCGGCAATCAAAATGGTCGCCATCAAGGAGTACCACGCCGTTAAGGCCGCTTGATTAGTCGAAAGACGCTCAGTCATCTGGCGGGGTCGTCTGGCGATGCTGCCTTGCAGGATTGCCGATCACAGTTGCGCCCGCTGCAACGTCGCGAGTGACCACCGCGCCGGCGCCGATGATCGCACCGCAGCCGATCGTGACGCCGCCGAGGATGATGGCGCCGCCGCCGATCCATACGTTTTCGCCGATGTCCACCGGCCGGGCGATTTCAATCCCGTCCTGCCTCAGCGCTGCATCCTTGTGGTGTTCCGAACAATAGATCTGAACGGCGGGACCGAGCATCGACCCGTCGCCGATCCGCACCGTTGCGCTATCGAGAATGATGCAGCCCGCATTGAGGTAAACCCGCCGGCCAAGATGGATATTCATGCCATAGGAGCAGTGGAAGGGGGCTTCGATGAAGGCGTCCGCGGCGACCTCGGCAAACAGCGCGGCTAGGTCGGGCGCAATGTTCCCGCGTTGTCGTGGCGGCAGGGTGTTATGGGCATGCACCGCGTCCCGTGCCTGCACGCGCAAGGCATCGAGTTCGGCGTCGAGGCAACAATACCATTCCCCGGCCGCCATCTTCTTCCGTTCGCTGTCGATCAAGATCGGTGTTCCGCAAAAGCACTATCTATGAGCCGAGCATGCACCGGCAAACTACCCGCCTGCAAGGTGCAAACATGCCGAAAGCATCAGCCGTTCAAGCGGTCAAATCTGTGAGGAAATCATCGCACCAACGCAGCACGTCATGTTCGAGCAGGTGCTCCATCATCCCCTCCCACCGTTGGCGGCGCTCTTCGACCGGCATTGAAAGCGCCCGGGCGATTGCGTTCGCGGTCCCGTCGACATCATAGGGGTTGACCAGGAGGGCGCCGCGAAGCTCGCGGGCAGCGCCTGCAAAACGCGACAGAACCAGAACGCCAGGGTTCTCCGGATCCTGCGCCGCAACATACTCCTTGGCGACGAGGTTCATCCCGTCGCGCAGCGGCGTCACCAGCCCGACCTCGGCCAATCTGTAAAGGCCTGCCAGCACATTGCGGCCGATCGAGCGATTGATATAGCGGATCGGCACCCAATCGACCGTGCCGATGGCACCGTTCACCTGGCCCGCCTGTTCGGCCACCATTCGCTGCATTGCCTCATATTCAGGCACCTCGGAACGGGATTTCGGGGTGATCTGCAGATAGGTGACGCGGCCCTGTTGCGCCGGATTGGCAAGGATGAACCGTTCAAAGGCATCGATGCGCTGGGTGAGCCCCTTGGAATAATCCAGCCGGTCTACACCAATAATCAACTGGCGGCCCTCGACGCTCTGCCGCGCCCGGCGAACCATGATGTTGCTCGAGGCCTTTTTGGCAAACTCGGCGAAGGCCAAGGTCTCGATGCTGATCGAATAGGCACCACCGCGAAATGTCCGCCCATGCGAGCTGAAGTTGCCGGGGCTGATCTCATCGCCGATCCCTTCGCGCCTCAGGCAACCGGCGAAATTCTCAAGATCGTGGTCGGTCTGGAAGCCGACGAGATCGTAATGCGAGAGCCCGCGCATGATCTCCTCGTGCACCGGCATGGTGAAGAGGACATCCGCCGGCGGCCAGGGGATGTGCAGGAAGAAGCCGATCTTGTTCTTGAGGCCCATCTGCCGCAGTTCGGCGGCGAGCGGTATCATATGGTAGTCATGGACCCAGATAACGTCGTCTGGCGCGATCAGCGGCGCGAGCCGATGGGCGAAGAAGCGGTTGACGCGGAAATAGCCCGCCATCTCCTTGCGGCCATATTCGGCAAGGTCCAGCCTGTAATGGCAGATCGGCCAGAGGACCCGGTTGGCAAAGCCATGGTAGTATTCCTCGACGTCCTTGTCGGTCAGGTCAGTGAGCGCGTAGCCGATCTTGCCCTGCTGCGTGACCGACAGCGGTTCCGGCTCGCTGTCGCCGCTCGATCTGCCCGACCAGCCCATCCATATCCCACCGCGTTCCTCCAGAGCGGATTTCAGGGCAACGGCAAGCCCGCCGGCCGGCACGATGCCGCCCTTTTCCGGCACAGGTACGCGATTGGAAACGATGACAAGACGGCTCATGGGAAATTTCCTTTCAGGGGCAACGGGTCAGCGCCCCGAATTCACGCGATCAATCCAGCGATCGCCAGGCGAAGAATTGCGGGCGAGGAGATAGCGCCGCGGGCATCCGTTTCCGGTCCGGGCGGACCAACGCGAAGCGACTGTCCGCCGACGCGATTGACGGCATGGAACATGGTTTCGTCGGTAACGTCGTCGCCGATCGCAAGCGGTCGGCGCCCCCTGAATGGCGCCTCAGTCAGAAAGGCTTCGACAGCCTGGCCTTTGTCAGCCCTGGCAGGCCTTATCTCGATGACCATCTTGCCACGCTGCATCGCCCAACCAGGGCCGACTTGCGCGAAGTACCGCCGCATCATCGCCTCGACATCAGCCTGGCATTCGGGAGCCAGGCGATAATGCGCAGCAACCGCTGCCCCTTTGTCTTCAATGAGAACACCAGGAAAGCACTCGGCTTCAAGCGCCATTGCTCGCTTCATCTCCTGAAACTCGAGCGGGATCGGCACGTGCGCGACATACCCTTCCGCATCTCGCCGCTCGGCACCATGGAGGCCGGCGACGGGGAAATGAAACGGGGAAAACAACCGATCGACGAACGATAGCGACCGTCCCGTCACCAGCGCCAAAGCGCCGCCGAGCCTTTGCGACAGGGCGCTCAGATCGAATGGAAGCTGCGGCGGAACGACGATCGAATCGGGCGTTTCGGCCAGGTCGAGAAGCGTCCCATCGATGTCGAGGAATAGGGCCCAGTCATCGGGATGCTGCGAAAGCGTAGCGAACACCAGCTCTTCAAAAGGTGACGGAGGTCCGTCACTTTGCATGCGAGGTAGATCGTAAGACATAGAGACCTATCTATGTCGCGTCTTCCCAAGGGCAAGGCAAAAACGACCACTTGCGGCAAACATTGGTTGGGAAATCGGCCTCTTTGCGAGCTCAGATCGCCTTTAACTCCACCGTCCGCGTGCCGACATGGCGAGCCTTGCCCGCGCCCCAGCCGGCAAGTGCTGCGCCAAGACCGAGGAGGCCGAAAAGAATGGCGCTCGGTGCAAAGCTGCCCGTCCAGCCGCGAATGAGGCCGACGATGAGCGGCCCGAGCGCCGCAAGCAGATAACCGACGCATTGCGCCATGCCGGACAAATGCGCGGCGACATGGGCATCACGGGAGCGCAGTACGATCGCCACCATCGCGACCGCGATCAGTCCTCCCTGGCCGATGCCCTGCAGAACGGCCCAGATCCAGACAGTAGATAGCGGCGCGAACAGGAGACCGAAGAGCGCGGTGACCGCAGCAGCGCAGAGAGAAACGTTGATGAGACGCTGGTCTTTGCCGCGCATGGCAAGGTGCGGTGCGACAAGGCAGGCGGCAGCTTGCGTCATGACCGAAACCGAGACGATCGCACCAGCAGTCACCGCGTCAATACCACGCTCCCGAAGGATGGGCACGAGCCAGCCGAACACGCAATAAGCAAGAGCCGATTGCAACCCCATGAACAGAGTGACTTTCCAGGCAGTCGGGTCTTTCCAGAGGCCCTCGACGCGAAACCCTGCACGCGCGCTGGCCTTCTTGCTGGCAAAGGCTTGCGGCAGCCATATGAGCGCGACGAAAAGCGCAGGTGCTGCCCAAACGGCGAGAGCCGCGGCAAGCGAGCCTCCAAGCAGGCGTTCGGCGGGGAGCGTCAGTCCGGCAGCCCCGGCAGCGCCGGCACACAGCGCCATGGTGTAAAAGCCGGTCATCAGCGCTGCCCTGTCGGCAAAATCCCGTTTCACCAGGCCCGGAAGCAGCACGTTTCCGACCGCGATACAGCCGCCGGCGAGCGCCGTTCCAACAAAAAGCAAGGGTATGGATTGCAGGCCGCGCATGACTGTCCCGAGTGCCAGCAGCAAAAGCACGCCAAGAAGCGTCCTTTCGGAGCCGAAGCGCTGGGCAAGCCGCGGGGCGAGTGGCGAGAACAACCCGAGGCAAACGACCGGCAGAGTTGTCAGCAGGCTGGCACCGGTGGCCGAAAGCCCCAGCTCGGTCCGCACCTCCGGCAAAAGCGCTGAAGCGCTCGAAAACAGCGGCCGCAAATTGAATGCGATGAGCACCAGACTGGCGCCGAGGACAAGGCGGCCGATCAGCCCGCGTGCCACCGGGAGCGAAGGCGGCGGCGTGCTGTCGACCTCAGCGTCGATAAGTTGCTGATCAGCGAAATCGAGAGGCAAGGGAGCATTCGAGACGGGTTGCGTCATGAGTGCAGCAATCGGTCGAGTGCGGCGATGACGGGGGCCATGAAACGGCGCACTGCAGCGTCCGCCTTTTCAGGATCGCCGGACGCGATGGCATCGACGACGTCTATATGCGCCTGCATGTCGGGTTCCGGCACATCGCGGCGTAAGGTCGCCTCGATCGTTTCCTGGATCGATGTCGAAAAGAAATCGTAGATCTCCATCATCGCCTTGTTCCCCGAGGCGGCGATAACGGCGGTATGGAAGGCAAGATCTCGGCTGACAAACACCTCACGCGAATGGTCGCCATGGTTGCCGCGCTCCAGGAGCAGGGCGCGAAGTCCTGCAACGACCTGGGGCGTCTGCCGCAGGGCCGCAAGCCGCGCGGCCTCGACATCGAGCGCGCAACGCGCCTCGAAGCGGTCGCGCAAGCTCGCCCGCCGCGCCATGCTCAAGCTACGGGCATGATCGATCGTGGAGCGAAGATAGGTGCCTGAACCCTGGCGCGTTTCCAGATATCCCTGCGCGACCAGCACGCGGACCGCTTCGCGCACCGTACCGCGGCTGACGGAAAGCATCAACGACAACGTGGCTTCGTTCGGCAACCGCTCGCCGAGCGCCCACCGCTTGGCGACAATCTCGGCGCGGATGCTCTCGACGGCGTTTTCCGCAAGATTTGTTCTGGCAAGAGGTTGCATGGATTTAATTCATAAAGTCATCGGATGACTTTATGAATAGCCTCGACTGCGAAAGCAGTCAAGGCCGCTTACAGCGACGGGAAAGCGGATCAGGATCCCTGGAATTGATGTGCGCGAGGCCCGGCCAGGATGACCTTCCATACGCGCTGGTTTTCAAAGCTCTGTCGCGCCAGGAAGGTATAGCCGGTGCTTTCCCAGGATCGGACGCCGCCAGTGAGATTGTCGAGGACGTAGTCGCCGCCCTTCAGGCGGGCAAGCAGCACGGCGTGGTTGCGCCCGTTGCGATCAAGCACGACCGTCATCGCCAGGCGGTCGGATCTGAACCCCGCGTCGATCAGGTCCTTCTTTTTCTGCAGCGCATAGTCTTCACAGTCGCCGCGGCCGCCTGTCGGAAGCGACCAAAAATCCTGCTTCCCATAGACGCTCATATCGTCTGCCGAGGTCACCGTTGCGTTCACGTGGCCGTTGATGCGCTTCAGCAAAGGCAGCGCTTCCGCATCCGACATCTCCCGGCCCGAGCTAGCTGAGCATAACCAGGAATAGCGATGGCATGCCGACACGAAGCCCACCGGCGCGCCGATAGAGCGCGTAGCTTCGAGCATCGAGGCCGCAGCGCTCGATTCTTTCGAACTAATCACAGCAAGAAAAGCGAACGCAAAAACACCGGCAATACGCATGAACGGCTCCCCGAAGTGGTCGGAAACGTATTCCGAATCGGACTTAGGTAGTCATTTTAGGTGCTGATAGTTGCGAAAGGATTAATGCGATTAATCCGAGAAGTAATAATCCGTGAGCTTTTACTAGCACGCAAGGCAACGCGGTCATCAATCAAGATTATTGTAATTAACGTAGAGTTAAGTTCATATTAACAAAATCTTAAACTACAAGAATCTGAAATGGGAGAGTCGCGAAATGACACGGTATGGAGTATTGGTGGCGGCAAGTTTCGCTATTCTACTTGCTGGAACGAGCCTGACAAGAGCTCAGTCGGTAGTAGATTGCAGTAAAGCGCCGGTCGGATCGATCGAAGCAGCTTTATGCCTGCCGACCGCAACGATCTCTGATCCAAACAATTCGACCGGCGAGGCCGGCACCCGCGGCGATCGGAACGCCGGCAGCAACGGCGGCTCGCAGGGCAATCGCAGTGCATCTGCAGGCACCAGTTCTAGCAGCGGCACGAGTGGCAGCGGCAATTCCGGTACCGGCAACGGCGGAAGTAATTCCGGCAGCGGAAGCGGCAGCAACTCGGGCGGTAGTGGCGGTTCGAGTGGTGGAAGCGGTTCCGGCGGCTCCGGCGACGGTGGCAATTCGGGCGGCACCGGCGGTAACGGCGACGGCGGCACCGGCGGCAATGGCGACGGTGGCAACGGCGGCAACGGCGGCGGCGACGGCGATGGTGGCAACGGCGGCGGCGATCACCATGGTCATGGTCATGGCCACGGGCATGGTCACGATGGAAAGGGCGATCACCACGGCGACCATCACGGCGGTGACGGCAAAGGCGGTGACCACCATGGCCGGGGAGATCATGGGCATGACCACGGCAAAGGCGACCATCACGGCAAGGGTGATGGCGGCGATCACAACGGCCGCGGCGGTCACGATGGCCACGGCCATGACGGCAAGGGCCACTCGGGCGAAGGCGATCATCACGGCCGGGGCGGCGATGGCCGAGGCCACGACCACGGCGGCGGCAAAGGTCACGATGGCAGGGGTTCCGATCATAGCGGCAAGGGCCACTCGGGCGAAGGCGATCATCACGGCCGAGGTGGCGAAGGGCGAGGCGATCATGATCACGACGGTGGCAGCCGTGGACATGATCACGGCCACGACGGCAAGGGTTCCGATCATAACGGCAAGGGCAGCTCGGGCGAAGGCGATCATCACGGTCGCGGTGGCGACGGGCGAGGCGACCACGGTCACGATGGCGACAACCGAGGCCATGACAATGGCGGCGGTAAGGGTGGCGACAATGGCAAGGGCTCCGACCACGGCCACGACGGCTCGAAGGGTGGCGATAGCGGCAAGGGCGATAGCAGGGGCCATGACAACGGTGGCGGCAAAGGCGGCGATAATGGCAAGGGCGGCCATGATGCCGGCGACAATGGCAAGGGCTCCGACCACGGCCACGACGGCTCGAAGGGTGGCGATAGCGGCAAGGGCGATAGCAGGGGCCATGACAACGGTGGCGGCAAAGGCGGCGATAATGGCAAGGGCGGCCATGACGGCGGCGACAATGGCAAGGGCTCCGATCACGGTTCCGAAGGTGCGAAGGGCGACGGCGGCAAGGGTGACAACAAGGGCCATGATAATGGTGGCGACAATGCCAAGGGTGACGACGGCAAGGGCAAGGCCGACGCTGGAGACGGAAAAGGCGATGGCGGCAAGGGCAACCCCGACTACAAGGGCTCTGGCGACAATGGCAAAGGCGGTCAGTCAGGCGATGGCAAGGGCAAAGGCGGTGACGGCAATTCCGGCGACGGCGGCCATGGGGACAACAAGAGCAAGGGTCACTAAGGCCTGATCCAGACGTCGTGAGATTTCGCTATCGCCTTGTATCTGAGTGCTAGCGAAGAATGGCCCCGCCTCGTGCGGGGCCGTTTGCCTTAGGGTTGTTCGATGAGGGATGACTTCAATGAGCGGCTTTGATGAATGTGCCGTTCTGCAGTTCCTTCATCGCCTGCATGATCTCTTCGCGGCTGTTCATGACGATCGGGCCGTGCCAGGCAACCGGCTCCTCGATCGGCTTGCCGGAGACGAGCAGGAAGCGGATTCCTTTGTCGCCCGCCTGGACGGTGATCTCGTCACCACTGTCGAAGACGACGAGCGTGCGATTGCCGGACATGTCGCGGATGTTCAGCTCCTCGCCGTTGACTTCCTTTTCCACCTTCACTCCGATCGGTTTCGACGCATCGCGGAAGGTGCCAGACCCGGCAAAGATATAGGCAAACGCGTTGCGATAGGTGTCGACAGGCAACCGCTTCCTGACGCCGGGTGGCACGGAGACATCAAGGTAAATCGGCTCCGCAGCGACGCCGTCGACGGGCCCGGCCTTGCCCCAGAAGTTTCCACAGATGATGCGGACCGCAGTGCCGTCGTCGTCCACGGCAACGGGGATGTCGGTCGACTTGACGTCCTGATAGCGCGGCGCGGTCATCTTCAGCGATGAAGGCAAGTTCGCCCAAAGCTGGAAACCATGCATCCGGCCGGCAAAATCTCCCTTGGGCATCTCCTGGTGCATGATGCCGCTCCCGGCGGTCATCCATTGAATGTCGCCGGCACCGAGCTGGCCCTTGTTGCCGAGGCTGTCGCCATGCTCCACGGTGCCGGCCAGCACATAGGTGATGGTCTCGATGCCACGGTGCGGATGCCAGGGAAAGCCCTTAAGATATTCGCTCGGATTGTCGTTGCGGAAATCGTCCATCATCAGGAACGGATCGGTCAGCGACGGATCGCCGAAACCGAAGACACGGTGCAGCTTGACACCGGCGCCCTCCATGGTTGGCGTGGCAATGCTTTGATGCTTTACGGGGCGGATCGACATGGGCGGGTCCTCTCGGCGGGTTCACTTGACGCCAATATAATCATCCCATCTCCGTCGCGAAGCGGCGCGCCGGAAACGCACTGTTCACAAAAGAGCATGCTGCGTTGCAAAATCGTGATCGGACGCCTCTTCAAGAATCTGTCATGATTGACGGCAACAGGTGGAAAATTAAGACTTTATTACCCATTCCGCCTAACAATCGTCCTTGATTTCGACATTCTCCCGCGAGACTGAAATGCGGGAAGGCGGAGTGAGAGAACCATGTGTCGTTGGGCAGCCTATAGCGGAGATCCCCTCTATCTGGAGGAGCTCGTTTCTTCGCCGGCCCATTCCCTGATCGAGCAATCCCATTGCGCCACCCGCGCCAAGACGGCGACGAACGGCGATGGTTTCGGCATCGCCTGGTACGGTGATCGGCCGGAGCCGGGACGATATCGCGATATCTTGCCGGCCTGGTCCGATTGCAACCTGAAAAGCCTGGCGCGGCAGATCCGCTCGCCTCTCTTCCTCGCCCATGTCCGCGCGGCGACCGGCGGCGGCACGCGGCGCGACAATTGCCATCCCTTTGTTCATGGCAACTGGTCCTTCATGCATAACGGCCAGATCGCCAATTTCGACCGCCTTCGTCGACCAATGGAGGCGATGCTCGACGACGAGCTGTTCAACGCCCGTACCGGCACCACGGACTCCGAGCTGCTCTTCCTGTTGGCGCTGCAGTTTGGCCTTTGCCAGACGCCGATGGCGGCGATGGCCGAAACGATAAGCTTTGTCGAAGGCCTGGCCGAAAATTATATCGGATCAGCGCTCCTGCGCTTCACCGCTGCTTTTTCGGATGGCAAGGCGCTCTACGCCATCCGCTATGCGACCGACAGCAAGGCTCCGAC
This sequence comes from Rhizobium sp. 2YAF20, assembly GCF_052114685.1. NCBI lineage: Bacteria > Pseudomonadati > Pseudomonadota > Alphaproteobacteria > Hyphomicrobiales > Rhizobiaceae > Rhizobium > Rhizobium sp. 2YAF20. Next base: position 43,973 of record NZ_JBFRFF010000005.1, read on the forward strand.
GCTCTATGCGGCCCCCCTTGGCAGCGGCCAGGGTTATTGCCTTGTCTCCGAGCCCTTGAACGACGACGTCGATAGCTGGGCCGAAATTCCAAACGGCAGCGCCGTCACGGTCACGGCGTCAGGGGTCGATGTGGCTGTGTTCCAGCCGGAAAAGCGCATATCGGCCAGGTCTTTGCCGATCGCTATCCCCGCCTGAAACGATCGGCGATCAATGCCGCCAACCGTAAGGCCACGTCTTCCTTGGCAAGGTCCGGCCATTGCTCCACACCATCGCGGCGGACGAGCTTAACCGTGTTGCGAAGCCCGCCCATGACGCCGGTCGAGGGCGACACATCGTTAGCAACGATCATGTCGGCCCCCTTTCGATCGAGCTTGGCCCGCGCGTAGCTTTCGACATCCTGCGTCTCGGCGGCAAAGCCAATAACCAATGTCGGTCGCATCGTGTGATGACCGATGGTCGCCAGGATGTCGGGATTCTCCGTGAGCGCCAGCGTTGGGATGGATTCGCCCGGATGCTTCTTCAGCTTCTGGTCAGATGCCGAAGCGACGCGCCAATCGGCAACCGCCGCCACCATGACAGCGATATCAGCCGGAAGTGCTGCAAGCACTGCATCCCGCATCTCCTCGGCCCGCTCTACATGTATGACGTTGACGCCGGTGGGATCGGGGATCGCCACGGGGCCGGACACCAGCGTGACCTCTGCGCCCAGAGCTGCGAGTGCTGCGGCTATTGCGTGTCCCTGCCGGCCCGAGGAGCGGTTGGCGATATAACGCACGGGGTCGATCGGTTCATGGGTCGGCCCCGAGGTGACGATTGCCTTGCGGCCGACGAGCGGCTTCGGACCGTCGTCGAGCAGCGTCTCCACAGTTGCCGTGATCTCCAGCGGCTCGGCCATCCGGCCCCGGCCGGCCTCTCCGCTCTCTGCCATCTCGCCGGACATCGGCCCGATGAAGCGGATGCCGTCGCTCTTCAATCTCTCGACATTGCGCTTCGTTGCCGGATGCGACCACATTTTCGGGTTCATTGCCGGTGCGGCCAGCACCGGGCGGTCGGTCGCGAGCAATATGGTGGATGCGAGATCGTCGGCGAGCCCATTTGCCATCTTGGCAAGGAGATCGGCGGTCGCCGGAGCGATCAAAATGAGGTCGCAGTCGCGCGCCAGCCGGATATGGCCGATATCCTGCTCATCCTGCCGGGAAAAGAGATCGGTAAAGACATGGTCGGCGGCAAGCGCGCCGACGGCAAGCGGCGTAATGAATTCCTGCGCCCCCGACGTCATGACAGGTCGAACCGATGCGCCGCGCTCACGCAACCGCCGGATGAGATCGAGGCTCTTGTAAGCCGCGATGCCGCCGGAAATGATGAGGAGTATGCGCTTTCCCGAGAGAACCATGGCCTGAACCCGTCGCCTGCTGGACCAGATTTGAGCCTAAGCCTTTGGCGCACAACATGCAATCAGGCGTCGCTCAGCTGACGATCTCAAGGCAGAAGTCGATGAAGGCGCGTACCTTCGCCGGCACATGCTGCCGCGATGGATAGAAGGCGTTAAGCGGGAAGGTCTCATCCGGCCAGTCGGGAAAAAGGTCGATCAGCCGGCCGTCTCGCAGGTATTCCTTGATGCCGAGCTCGAAGACCTGGGCAATGCCGACGCCCGCAAACAGGGTCGCCATCGTCGTCCCGGCATCGTTGACCAGAAGCCGGCTGCGCGTTTCGACCAGCATGGTCTGGCTCGCGTTTCGAAACTCCCATTCGAACGGTCTCCCCGTCAACGGATCCTGGAATTGGATACAGACATGGTCGGCCAAATCCAGCGGCGTCCTCGGACGGCCATATCTTTCGATATATCCGGGCGCTGCAACGGTCACCACGCGGGTCGCCAGGAGCTGCCTTGCAATCAGCGATGTCTGCAGCGGCTCCCCGAAGCGGATGGCAATGTCCATGCCATCGGCGACGAGTTCCCCGATTTCATTGCGCGTCAGCACCTCGAGTTGCAAGTCCGCGTGCCGATCGAGAAATTCGCCGAGGCGCGGCCCGAGCAGCAATCTTGAGAAATAGGGGTCGACATTGACGCGCAACCGCCCACGCACCGTTCCGGCTGCACCCGCTGCATCAACGGCCGCCTCCTCGATGCCGCCAAGGAGAGGTGCTACCGCCGTATAGAATCGTCGTCCCTCGTCGGTGAGGCCGACCGATCTTGTGGTGCGCTCGAGCAGCCGAACGCCGACACGCGCCTCCAGCCGTGATATCGCCCGGCTGACACCGGAGGCTGTCAGCCCCAGCGCGTCGGCGGCGCGCACGAAACTGCCGCTTTCGACAACGGCTGCCAGCACACCGACCCCGTTCAGCAACCGGCTGTCGAACATCGCGCGATCCATGATTTTCAGTCACCAATCATGTGACGAAAGCGCGCTTCAGTCAAAAGAATTTGGCGCCCATGATGCACTCGAAGTGAAACACCAAGGAGAGTGCCGATGTTTGCCGTTACAGGAATTACAGGTCAGGTGGGCGGCAGCGTCGCCAACAAGCTTCTGGCCGAGGGGTTGCCGGTCCGCGCCGTCGTCCGCAATGCCGAAAAGGGTGCGGTATGGGAAGCACGCGGCTGTGAGCTGGCCCTGGCGGAGATGACAGATGCCCATGCGCTGGCAGAAGCCTTTGCCGGCGTCGACGGCGTCTTCGTGCTTATACCGCCGACTTTCGATCCGACCTTGGGTTTCCCCCAAACGCGCGCCGTCATTGCAGCATTGAAATCGGCGCTTGAAGAGGCGAAGCCCGCGAACGTCGTCTGCCTTTCCACCATCGGCGCACAAGCGTGCGAACTCAACCTCTTGAGCCAACTGGGGCTCGTCGAGCAGCTACTCTCCAGTCTTTCGATGCCGGTCGCATTCCTGCGTGCAGCCTGGTTTATCGAAAACGCCGCCTGGGATATCGCTCCCGCAAGAGAGGCGGGCATCATCCAGAGTTTTCTCCAGCCGCTCGACAAGCGCTTTCCGATGGTAGCGGTAGAAGATATCGGCGAACTCGGCGCACAGATGCTGCAGGACGTTTGGGCTGGCCGACGCATCGTCGAACTCGAAGGACCGGAAAGGGTAACACCCAATGAACTGGCGGCAACCTTCGCAAAGGTTCTGAGCAAACCCGTCCACGCAGAGCCCGTCGCCAGGCACACTTGGGAAAATCTCTTTCTATCGCAAGGCATGAAGAACCCGATGCCTCGCATGCGCATGCTGGACGGATTCAACGAAGGCTGGATTGAATTTGAAGGCGGCGAAGCCAGTTCGATCAAAGGAACGACAACCTTAGAAACGGCGCTGCGCGGCCTTGTTTCGAGGAAGTAACGCCCAAGGCAGATCAATCGTCGACTTCTTCGGCGATCGCCTGATTGCAGGCAAAGCCTAACCAAGCGGAAAATCCGAAAACGATGAGAAGAATCAAGCCGTAAGCAAGTATCGGCGCGGCCGAAGTCATTGAGGCCGCGTCGTTTGTGCTGCCGCAATTCATCGTCGAGACCGAGCGGCGCGCGAAGCAACACTCCCAGGTGTTACGTCCGAGTGATCGATGCGCCGCCGTCGACCAGTGATGCGGTGCCGGTGACAAAGCTCGAATCGTCCGAGGCGAGGTAAAGGACAGAGCGGGCGAGCTCTTCCGGGGTCGCAACGCGCTTCAGCGCATGGAGATTGGTGATGAATACCTGCTTGTCGGCAGTGTCGTTCATCTCGCGGTACATCCCCGTGTCGACTGCTCCGGGCAGGATGGCGTTGACGCGGATATTCTGCGGGCCGAACTCGGCCGCTAACGCCTGCGTGAGGCCGATGAGGCCGGACTTGCTGGCGGCATAGGCGGCAACGCCCGGAAATGCAAAGCTGTGGCCGACAAAGGTGGAGGTGAAGATGACTGACCCGCTGCCATGCTTGACCATTTCGTCGATCTGGTGTTTGGCGCCAAGGAAGGACGCCGTAAGATTGATCGCGATCGCCTCGCTAAAGCCGGCCTCCGATACGCCGGTGCTCGGCCCCGCCTCGCCGAGAACACCGGCATTGTTGAAGGCGACATCGAGCTTGCCGAACCGCTCCACGGCCAGCGCGACCAACGCCTTATTATAGTCTTCCAAGCGCACGTCGCCCGCAAGCGCTACGGCCTTGCCGCCGTCGCTTTCGATCTCGGCCACCAGGGTATCGAGTTCGACCTGCCGGCGTGCCCCGACAATGACCTTTGCGCCCTCGGCGGCGAAGAGTTTCGCGGTTGCGCGGCCGATGCCAGCGCTTGCTCCGGTTATGACGGCGACTTTTCCAGATAGACGTCCCATTTCATTTTCCTTTTGGGAAGACGGGTGCGGACGATCCGCTGCCCTGTCGAATGACCAGAGAATGGTGCATCTCCGGCGTTCGGGTTAGTGTGCAAATCGAGGAACTGAAATCCGGAATCGCCGAACGATGATGAAGATCGAGGGAATAGCGGCTTTTGTGACCGTAGCCGAGGCGGGATCGATCAGCGAGGCTGCGCGGCGGTTGCGCTTATCGAAGTCGGTCGTCAGTGACCGCCTTGCGGAAATGGAAAGATCGCTCGGCGCGACACTTCTGCATCGGACGACTCGCAAACTGACATTGACGGAAGATGGCACCGCTTTCCTTGAGAGGGCAACGCGCATCGTCCGCGAGGTCGAGGATGCCGCCAGCGACATGGCCGAGCGTCGCGGTACGCTTGCTGGCCCCCTTCGCATCGCGGCGCCCGTCACCTTTGGACGCATGCATCTCGGCCCGGCGCTTTACCCTTTCCTTGCCGAGCATCCTGACATCGAACTCTCCCTCGATCTCGACGACCGTCGCGTCGACCCGGCATCGGACGGCTATGATGCGATTATCCGCCATGGGGCAATTGCCGACAGCCGCCTCGTCGCCTGGAAACTGGCGAAGAGCCGCCGCGTCCTGACTGCATCGCCGGACTATCTGGCGCGCAACGGAACGCCCAGTTCACTGGCTGAACTCGACGGCCATCGCGGCATCTTCTACACCAATCGCGGCGTGGCAGACTGGCGCTTCCAAGGACCCAACGGCGCGGTGCTTGTCCGCGCCAGGTTTGGGCTGAGGGTCAATAATGGTGACATGATCCGCGACGCTGCCACCGCCGGTCTCGGAATCGCGCTATTGCCCACCTTCATCGCCGGCCCGGCGGTCAGCGCCGGCACGCTCACGGCAATCGATGTCGGTTGTGCGCCCGACACAGAATTCATCTACATGGCGCATCCCGAAGGGCGACGCCCCTCGGCCAAGTTGCGGGCCGTCGCCGACCATCTGAAAAAGGCGTTCGGCGATCCACCCTATTGGGATCCATGATCAATCTCAATCGCTGGGAAGCACGCTTACGAGATTGTCGGTGACCGGCGCTCGCTGCGCTTTCAGGCTCGCGAGCGCCAGTCGCGCCACCACCGGCGGCCCTTCGATCGGACGGTAGGCGACGCCGTCGAGTTTGATCTGCGCAATCGACGCGGGCACGATAGAGACGCCGAGGCTGGCCGCGACGAGATTGACCACAGAGGGAATTTGCGGCGCCTCCTGGGCGACCACGAGCTCGAAGCCCGCATTTCGGCAGGCCGCCGCGATGTCGTCGTGGAGACTGAGGCCGACGACGCGTGGAAACAGGATAAACTGCTCCGCAGCGAGCGCCGAAAGCGGTACACGCGGAAGCTTTGCCAGCACGTGACCCGCCGGCAGGGCGACAAGCATCGGTTCGTCTGCGAGCCGCTTCAGCCTCACATCCCTCGGGTCTTCAAGACCTGGACGGATAAAGGCCGCGTCGATCTCGCCACGCATCAAACGCTCCATTAGCCCCTTGCTGTTCATTTCCGTCAAGGAAAGCCTCACCTCGGGCCAGCGGCTGCGATATTGCCGGATCGTCGCGCTGACGACGGTGTTGAAGGCGGCTGATGCAGTGAAGCCCAACGACAAGCGCCCCGTCTCGCCACGATTGGCGCGCTGCGCTGCAATCTTGGCTCGTTCGGCAGACGCGACCGAAGCTTTGGCTTCGGCAAGAAAGGCGGCCCCGGCCGCCGTCAGCTCGGCTCCGTGCGGCACCCGGTGGAAAAGCTTTGTTCCCACCTCGTCTTCGAGATCGCGGATCTGCTGGCTGAGCGGCGGCTGGCCGATCCCGATTTTTGCAGCCGCTCGAGTGAAATTGCCTTCCTCGGCGAGGGTGAGAAAATATCGCAAATGCCGCAGCTCCATCGTCATCTCCAAAAGCTATTGAAATCGCCTGTTTCATATATTGGACAAATGATGGCCGGTTGACTAGATCGGAGGGCAAGAAAGGTGTGTGCCCATGTCCATCGCAGTTCAACAGGTCGAAAACTCCGCTACCTTGCCACGCGCCGATCTCAGGCTCGTCGCCCCTGAGCCGCTTCAGGAGACCGCACAGTTCCTGACGCGCGGCACATCAGCCTATAAGCGCGCCAGCTTCGCGCTGTTCCTGTCCGGCTTCTCCACCTTCTCGCTTCTCTACTGCGTCCAGCCGCTTATGCCGATCTTTGCTCGGGATTTCGGGGTCAGCCCGGCGGCTAGCTCCCTGTCGCTGTCGTTGTCGACCGGGTTCCTGGCCTTTGCCATATTTTGTGCGGCCGCGGCCTCCGAAGGCTTCGGCCGGCGCAGCCTGATGTTCGTCTCGCTGATGGGTGCAGCCCTTTGCACCATCGCCTGTTCGCTCGTGCCGAGCTGGCATCAGTTATTGGTGATCCGCGCGCTTGAAGGGTTTCTGCTCGGCGGCGTCCCGGCGGTCGCGATGACCTATCTAGCGGAGGAGATCGATCCGCGCGGCCTCGGCGCTTCAATGGGGCTCTACATCGCCGGCAACGCGTTTGGCGGCATGGCCGGGCGCGTCGTCACCGGCGCCATTGCTGAATATCTCTCCTGGCGCCCGGCGCTTGCCGCGGTTGGCATTCTCGGCCTGCTGACGGCAATCGGCTTCATGCTGTTGCTGCCGCCGTCGCGCAATTTCGTGCCCCGCAAGGGCTTCAATGCCGGTTTCCATCTGAAGGCCTGGCTTGGACACATGGGAAACCCGGCCCTGCCTTTGCTCTTTGCCATCGGCTTTCTCGCCATGGGCTCCTTCGTCACCGTCTATAATTATGCCGGTTTCAGGCTGGTCGCAGAGCCCTTCAACCTCACGCAGACCGAACTCGGCCTGATCTTCACCGCCTATCTGTTCGGGATCGCGGCATCATGGGCAGCCGGCGGCCTCGGTGATCGCATCGGCCATTTCGTCGTCCTGCCGGCAAGTGTCCTAATCGCTACTGCAGGCGCCGCCGTCACGCTATCGTCTTCACTGCCGCTGATCATCCTCGGCATCGTCCTCGTGACGATCGGCTTCTTCGCCACCCACTCGGTTGCGAGCGCCCTTGTCGGAAGGCTCGCCCGCGATACAAAGGGCCACGCCTCGTCGCTCTATCTGCTCGCCTATTATCTCGGCTCCAGCATTGCCGGTTCGCTCGGCGGCTATTTCTGGCTCTCAGACGGTTGGTCTGCCGTGGTCGGTTTCATTCTCTTCCTGCTGGCGGGTTGTCTTGTGGCAGCCCTTTGCGTCGCGAGGCTCGCCAGCCGGTGAAGAGAGCGAAACGTCGAAGCCTCATCGAGGTCTCGACCAATATCACGCCGCGCGACTGGACTTCAGACGAGCGGTATTGCGCGCCTGAGCAGCCCTCAGCCCGCTCCACATATACCAGACGACAGCCGCAAGGATCAGCCCGCCGCCGAGGAGCGCGGCAGTGCCCGGATTTTCTCCGAAGACCAGCCATACCCATAGCGGACCGAGCACGATGTCGAGCAATCCGATAAGGCCGGCCTCGCCGGCGGGAATGTGCCTCCCACCGGTCATGAACAGCAGATAGGCGAGCCCCGATGTTGTCGACCCGAATACAGCCAGCACCATCAGTTCGGGCGGGCCGCCCGGGATCGTGTGCGACATCAGTGGCAGGCAGAGCAGCACGCAAAGGCCGGCGCCGATTGCGTTGACCGGCGCGAGCTTAAGCGCTGTGAACCGACGCGCCATGACGAGAAGGATGCTGAATGTAACCGTCATCAGGAGCGCGAGCGCACTGTCGACAAGATCCTGCGGCCGCGCCGCAAATCCGGCCACGATCAGCACGCCGACGAGGGCGATTGCGCTGGCGACGAGGACGCGGCGTTCGACCCGTTCCTTCATCCAGACAAATGCGATGCCGGCCGAGACGAAAGGCACTGTTGCGTAGATTGCCAGCACATTGGCGACGGTCGTCAGCTTCAGCGCGCCGATATAGCCGAACATGGAGATCGCGGCGACGAGACCGGAAAGCAGATGGAGCGGCATGGCCGTCGACGTGGTCGTCGGACGCATCTGGGCCGGGTAGAGCGTGATCAGCAAAAGCGTCGCGCCGCCAAAAGAGGAGCGCCAGCACAATACTGTCCACACATCGAGATCGAGCAATCCCAAAGCTGCGGTTGGACATTGGATCTCCCGTCAAGCCCGCGCCAAGCGCCTGAAATGACTTATGGATGCGTCAGAGGTGTTCAGGCATTCGGCGATCGCCGCGATCCGTATTGCCTTACACCTATCAAGTGTCCCGGGAAACGACAGTGCGCCGAGCGTCAACCGCTTTCGCAATCAGGCGGACCTCCGACACACTACGAGCGAGCCGCCCTGGTCGCGATCCAGATCATATGCCGGGCGCCGCCGCGCTTGCCGTTTGCCCGCACGCTGACCTCATCGGCGGCAAAGCCGGTTTCGCGGAGCCGCTTGGTGAACTTTGCATCCGGCCCAGACGACCAGACGGCGAGTACGCCGCCGGGACGAAGGGCATTCCACGAAGCCCGAAGGCCGGCAAGATCGTAAAGCCCGTCGTTTGCCTGGTGGGTGATACCATCGGGACCGTTATCGACGTCGAGCAGAATGGCATCGAATTCGCTCTTGCCGGCACGGATAAGCAACCCGACATCGCCCTCGTGAATGGTAACGCGCGGATCGTCGAGACTGTTCTCGAATACAGAGGCCATCGGACCGCGCGCCCAGGAGACGACGGCCGGCACAAGCTCGGCAACGGTGATCCTGCTGTCGGTGCCAAGCACGCCAAGCGCCGCCCGCAGGGTGAAGCCCATCCCAAGCCCGCCGATGAGGACATGCGGCTTCGGCCTGCCGCCGATCTTTTCGCAGGCAAGCGTCGCAAGCGCCTGCTCGGAGCCGCTTAGCCGGCTATTCATCAGCTCGTTGGTTCCGAGCATGATCGAGAACTCCTGGCCGCGCTGCTTGAGACGAAGGTCTCCGCCGCCATTCGGTATTTTCGCGGTGTCGAGCAGGGACCAGGGGATCACGGGCGTCTCTTCAAATCGTTCAGGAATTGCCCTGACCATACCCCGCCCGCACGGGCAAGAACAGCCGGATCAGCCGAGCTGGATGTAAGGCACTTCCTTTTTCTCGACTTCATCCAGCGCATCTTCATAGCCCGCATCGGCATAGCGCATCACGCCAAGCGCGGTGTCGTTGGTAAGCGCATGGTCGAGCCGCTCGTCGGCCGCTTCCGTGCCGTCGGCAATGACTGTGACGCCGCAGCTGGTCATGTAGCCGGCATAGCCGCCGCCGCCCGAATGGATGACGACGAGGTCGGCCATGGAAGAGCAGAGCATCATCGCGTCGATCAGCGGCCAGTCGGCAATGGCGTCCGAACCGTCCTTCATGCGCTCCGTCATGATGTTTGGATGCGCCATGGCGCCGGCGTCGAGATGGTCGCGCGAAAAGGCGACAGGCCCATTCAACTCGCCACTTGCCACCAGCTCATTGACGCGGCGGGCGAGCGACGTGCGCTCGCCATGTCCGAGCCAGGCGATGCGCGCCGGTAACCCTTCGAAAGGCACGTGCTCGCGGGCAAGCCGGATCCAGTTGGTAATGATCTTGTTGTCGGGAAACATTTCGAGCAGCAGATCGTCGATGCGGGCAATGTCGCTCTCCGCTCCCGATAACGCTATCCAGCGGAACGGGCCGATAGCGCGGGCAAATAGCGGCCGCAGATAAGCCTCGGTGAAGATCGGGATATCGAAGGCGTTCTCAACACCGCCTTCTCTGGCCTGCGTGCGGATCAGGTTGCCGTTGTCGAAGACTTCGGCGCCCTTTTTCTGAAAATCGAGCATCGCCTTGACGTGCTCGACGATCGAGGCGCGGCTTGCTGCCATCAGCTGGCCCTGGCCATCGTCGCGAAGGCCTTTCACCTGTTCGAGGCTCATGCCCTTCGGCACGTAGCCATAGACGAGGTCATGCGCCGAGGTCTGGTCGGTGACGACGTCGGGCACGATGCCGCGCCGGGCAATCTCGGGATAGATTTCCGCCGCATTGCCGACGAGGCCAACCGACAGCGCGCGTTTGTCCTTCACGGCCGCGTCGATCATCGCCAACGCCGCGTCGAGATCCGGCGCGATTTCCTGGAGATAGCCGATCTCCTGGCGCTTTCGCGCGCGCTCGGCGTCGATGTCGATACAAAGGATCGCGGCTCCTGCCATCCGACCTGCCAGCGGCTGCGCGCCGCCCATGCCGCCAAGTCCGGCGGTCAGCACGAAACGGCCATGCAGATCGCCGGCGAAGCGACGTTCGGCGATGCGCATGAAGATTTCATAGGTGCCCTGGATGACGCCCTGGCTGCCGATATATTGCCAGGCGCCGGCCGTCAGCCCGCCCCAGCAGATCAGGCCCTTGCGTTGCAGCTCGTAGAACACCTCGGCCTTTGCCCATTGCCCGACGATGTTGCAGTTCGCCATGATCACCAGCGGCGCTTTCGAATGTGTCTTCACCAGCCCGATCGGCTTGCCGGACTGGATCAGCAGGGTCTGGTCCTCGTCCATCTCGGTCAGCGCTTTGACGATCCCCTTATGCGCTGCCCAGTTGCGTGCCGCCTTGCCAAGAGCGGCGTAGACGATGAGATTGTCCGGATCCTCACCGACCGCCAGCACGTTTTCGAGCAGCCGCAGCAGCGCTTCCTGTCGCCAGCCCTTGGCCCTGAGCACCGGCCCGCCCGGAATCGGAAAATTCGGATGACGTGGATTGGCTTTCGGCATGGTCGTGATCCTTGTTCGTTCAATGTCCATAGGAGTGCGTGTCGGCTGCGAGGCGTATGCGGGTCGCCACCCCATTGATGGGGGCGGTCGCAGGGAAGCTGCGGGTGGGGGGTGACTGTTGGATGTCTCAAGGGATCGCCCCGCCCCGGCACTTGGTGCCGACCCTCCCAATCAAGGGGAGCGTGAACTAGAAAACATACTTCGCGATCTCGATGCCCATGGCCTTTTCGACCGAGGGATAGACACTCGGGTCGAGCACGCTGGCGGACAGCGGGATGATCTCCTTCGGCACGTGCAGGATCAGCACGTTCATGCCCTCATGCAGTTGCCCGACGCTGAGCGGCTCGCCTTCAGGCGATAGCGTGGTTATGACGGAAGGGAACGTCGCAACGCGCTTGCCGGAGGCGTCGTCCACCGCCATGTATTCGTTCATCACATGCATGGTCACGGCCTTCTCGCCGCTGCCGACTGAGATCGTGCCGATGTCGAAGGCTTCCTTGGTGTAGACCACGGCCTTCTTGGTGATGACGCCTTCGGCGAGAATATGGCCGCCGGTCGTCTTGCAGATCGCGTCGATGATCGCAGCGCTGCCCTTCTTCTCCGCGGCAATGATCGCCTCGCCGAGCGCAAGCGCCATTGAGATGCCGCCGAGGGCTGCATGCGTGCGCACATAGGAGGCCCGAAGCGGATTGCGGCAGCTGGCGATGAAGCCGCCTGACTGATCGGATGCCGCCCGCAGGATCGGCGAGATCTTTGCCGTGGCGCCTTTCACAACGAGTTCGATGTAGCGGTTTTCCGCCCGGTTGCCGCCGACGGCGGTCTGGATCATTTGCTCCGGTGAGCCGGCCATGCCGATCGAGCCCATGTCGCCGGTCGGATGCGCGCGGATATCGCCGACCGCATCGACCACCTTGGTGCCGAGGATCGCAGACGGAAGCCAGCCGTTGAGCGTCGAGGAACGGCCGTTCTGGCCGATGATTAGCCCGGCAAGCTTCTCGCCAAGCTCTTCCTGCAACAGCTGAACGGCCTTGACGTAGTCGATGCCTTGCATCTCCCAGGGCGTCGTCGAGGCAGGCGCGCCGATGGCTGCCGCGGTCGCGATCCAGTCCCGGCCGTCGAGCTCTTCGATTGAGACGAGCTCCGGCTTGCCGACATTGACTGCGGCATAGCCGAGCATGCGGCCATGGTCTGCCCATCCGCCGCCGCCTGCAGCATAGACCGAGCCGCCCTTGACGGCTGCCTCGACGTCTTTCTCAACGAGTATTCGTCCCATTCGGCTTCTCCTGGCTTATCGTCTGAAGTGACTTATCCATGTCGCAGACCGCCGCAAAGAGCACGGCTGCCCCGAGCGCGATATCGTCGTTCTCAGCCCATTCGTCGGCGGAGTGGCTGCGGCCTTCCTTGCAGGGCACGAAGATCATTGCCGCCGGTGCCACCTTGGCGATCCACGCCGTGTCGTGGCCGGCGCCTGACGCCATGCGCCGATGGCGGGCACCGACGGTGTCGCAGGCGCGTTCTAGCGTTTCGAGCAGGCCAGCATCGCCGGGCGTCGGAAGGTTGTCGGAGACACGGAGCGGCGGCTTGATCGAGACGCCATGGGTTGCAGCCAGTTTGATGACATGGGCATCCAGCCAGACGCAGAATTCCTCCATGTCGCGACGATTTTCAGCGCGCCCGTCGATAAGCAGCACCGCCTTCGACGGTACGACATTGGCCGCGTTCGGCTCGATCCGGAATTCGCCGACGGTCGCGGCGAAATGGCCTGACGCCTTGGCGCGCTCCGCCGCCGCGTTGCGGATATCGAGCACAAGCTGCGACGCTGCCACCAGCGCATCGGCGCGCCTGTCCATCGGCGTGGTGCCCGCATGGTCGGCGCGGCCTTCGACGGTGGTTTCGATGCGGGTGATGCCGGCGATCGCCGTCACGATGCCGATGTCCTTGCTTTCGGCTTCGAGCACCGGACCCTGCTCGATATGAAGTTCGAGGAAGCCGGCGATATCGGGCCGCCGTTGCGACATCAATATCGACGGATCGCCACCGACGTCCAGAATGCCCTTGGCAAGGTCGCGGCCATCGGTCACCCGTGAAAGCCACGCCTGCGGCAGCTGACCGGTCATGCCCCGGGAGCCGATGCAGGAGACGCCGAATATGCTGACTTCCTCGGCAAGGAAATCGACGATCTCGAGATCATGATCGAGTTGAATATTGTGGTCCGAAAGCGCCCGGGCGACCTCGAGCGCCGCCACGACACCGGCGATGCCGTCGAAGCGGCCGCCCTCTGGAACGGTATCGGAATGCGAGCCGACCATGATCGTTCCGAGGCCCGGCCTGATGCCTGCTCGCTTGCCGATGAGGTTGCCGCCGGCATCGATGCGTGTCCCAAGACCCGCGTCCCGCATGCGGGCTTCGATGTAAGCGCGTCCCTCAAGGAACAGCGGCGAAAAGGCCCGCCGTGTCCAGGGGTGACCGGGCTCGGTAGTGCCGGCAAGCGCGTCGATATCCCAGGCGATGCGGTCGGTGTTGACGGGAAGATTGCGGCTCATGCGACCTCTCCGGCAATGATCCTTCTCGAAAGCGGCCGCACGAACTTTCCGGTGCCCGGTTCGGAAAGGACCTTCGTGCCGTCGAAGGCGCGGGCGCCGCGCAGATAGGTGGCGGAAACCTTGTAGGGTAGGCGTATCCCCTGATACGGGCTCCAGCCGACGACGTTGTTGCCGCTGGCTGCGGCGTCGTAGACGGTCTCTTCCGGCGTCAACACGACAATGTCGGCATCCTTGGCGATCTCGAGCGCGCCTTTGCAATGGTCGAGCCGGAAATGCTTAGCCGGGTTCTGCGCCATCAGCTTTGCAGCCCAGGTCAGCGGTATGCCCCGCTCGATCGCGCCCTTGACGAAAAGCGGCACCATGACTTCAAGACCCGGAACGCCTGATGCATTGGCCAGCATGTCGGGGTTGGTCTTACGGTTTTCGGACCAGCTGACATGGTCGGTCGAGACGAGCCAGACATTGCCCTCGGCGACCTTGCGCCAGAGGGTTTCGACCTCGGCGCGGGGACGGATCGGAGGATTGATCTTCGCCTTGCCTCCGAGCCTCCTCACGTCGTTTTCCTCATCGAGCGTGAGATAGTGAATACAGCATTCCACCGTCGCCTCGAACCCGTCGCGGCGGTAGGCGCGGGCGATGTCGTAGCCGCGACCGAGCGAGCAATGCACCACATGCGCCGGACAACCGGTTTCGGCCCCGGTCTCAAAAATCGTGTGCATGGCGAGCAGTTCGGTGATCGGCGGCCGTGAAAGGCCATGCGCGCGCCAGTCGGTAATGCCGCTCGCTTTCGTGGCCTCAATATAGCTACGGACTGCCTCGTCATCCTCGTTGTGGACGCCGGCGGTCAGCCCCGTCGGCGCGATTGCCTCAAAACAGGCATCGAGCAAGGCGGGAGGAATACGCGGAAAACGCTTGGGATCGGTTCCGAAGGTGGAGAATTTGAACGCGGCAACCCCGGCATCCACCATTTCGCGGATGCGCTTGGACCCTTCCTCGGGGTTTACGGTGCCATAGAGCGCGAAATCGACCCGGGCCTGCCGGCTGGCATGATCGACCTTGCGCCTGACGGCTTCGGCAGAACAGACGAGATTGCCCTCATCATAGGGCATGTCGACGATGGTTGTGACGCCGCCGGCCGCCGCCGACCGCGTCGACCAGATGAAATCTTCCTGGTCCTTCTGCGACAGGGAATGCACCTGCGCGTCGATCGCGCCCGGCAGGATCAGCGCCTTACCGAGCAGGTGCCGCTCACGCGCCGCCGGCGGAACGCCGATACCGATCTCGGCGATCTTCCCGCCCAGAACGGCAACATAGCCCGCTTCCACAATGCGGTCTGGCAGCACGACCGTGCCCTGCAGAACGAGATCGAAATCAGCCATGTCCCAACCCTTCCTCTTTGAATTTTCCTCAGCGTCAGGCCCGCATCGGCTCGTGGCTGACGCGTTCCTCGATCCGCTCCAGTGTTCCGAGCGCGAAGAAATCATCGAAAGAGGCGATCGGAACCTCCGAAATCATCGACGTGATGAAAGCGTCGGAGGCCATCTCCTCCTCGATCGCCTCGACTTCGGCCGAAAGCGGGCGATCCACCGTGTAGAAGGCGGCATGTTTGCGCACGACGTCATAGACCATCCGCGCGACGCCGCCCGGCTGATCGCCGTTGATGTCGATCGCCTGCGCTGCCAAAAGCGCCTCGAGTGCGGCAAGCCGCTTTAGCGCCCGCATCTGCCTTTCGAAGCGTTCGATGACCAGTGGCAGAAACGCTGCCTCGTCTTCCATGCCAGCTGCAACCACCATCGACTGCGCTGATACGGGATTGGACATCGAAAGAACGCGCGAGAAAATCTCGCCGGCAAGCTTGATGACCGGACCGAAGCCAGTGGCAATCCGGCCCTCCGGCACGAGATTGACCGGCAGGCCGCGTCGCTGGCCATTACCAAGGATGACGCAGCGATTGAAGGCATTGCGCGCCGCATGGGCCATGCAGATCGCCGCCGATTCCAGAAGGATCGTCACGTCGAGCGGCAATGAACCGCCCGATGTCATCACCCGGCCCTCGACCACGACGGGATTGTCGTCGGAGCGACCGGTGGCGGCGAGAATCTTGTGGCCCGTCGACAGAAGGTTCTCGATCACCGCGCCGAACACCTGCGCAACCATGCGCAAGCTCAGCGGGTCCTGGACATGCGTCGCGACCGGCCACTGCCATTCGTCTGAGGCGTTGCAGAGCCAGGCGCCGATCAGCGCCTCGCGTGCCGTACCCACGTGGCGGACGGATCGCCAGGGATCGCGCGATGCGCCGAGCGCCCCGCAGGCCATCATGCCGGTGGCAAGCAGAACGCGAATGGAAGCGGCAGCGTTGCGGGTCGCGTCGGCCGCCGCGGCAAAGCTCACGGCATTGACGCTGAGCGAGGCAAGGCTGTCGCGGGGTGCCATCTTGGTCGGCTGGATGCCCGCGGCGGCAAAGGCATCCGCCGCCTGCATCCGCCGGCCCTTGTGAACGGCCTCTCCGACGCCGGTCAAGACCGCGCCGATCTGTCCCATGAGGCCGATGTCGGCGCAGCCGATCGAGCCAGTGCGGCGAACGACGGGAATGACATCGGCTTCAAGCAGCTTCAGATAGGCGTCGATGAGTTCCGGCGTGCAGCCGACCTGGCCGGTGAGGGCCGTGTTGACGCGGATGCCGATCGCATTGCGCACGATCGACATGGAAAAAGGCGATCCCGTGCCGAAATGGTGGGCGCGCACTAGACCCAGATTGAAGGTATCGAGATCTTCCGGCGACCATTCGACGTCCTTCATCGCGCCAACGCCCGTGGTCGCTCCGTAGACCGGGGTGCCGGATGCGATGGCGTCCTCGACAACGGCGCGGGCAGTCACGATGCGTGCCATGCCGCTTTCCGATGCCGTCGGCGCGATGCCCGAGCCGATGCGAACCAGATCTGCAAAAGTTAGAGGCTGGCCGGTGAGTTCGATACCGGCCGAATGACGATCCATATGCAAAATCTCCTTTGGTACGAGACTATGCGACGTCGAGAGATAGAGGGATATCCCAAATGTCGAACACAGGATGTTTTTGCAGCGCCGCCAGCGGTTTGCGAGGCGACGCGCAGTCGGTTCAGGTAAGCCGCCAGGCAATATAGAGGAGCGTGAGGGCTATGAGCCACAAGGCGATACGACCCGAGCGGCTGTGGCGTGCCTCGGATTTGCCGATGGCCTCCGCCGTCTGCGGATCGAAGCGCAGACCGTTCTCGCTCATTTGCAGCAATTCGTGGTGGAATTTCTCGGTCTTCGCGGCAATCTCGGGAACTGCCTCTGCCAGCTTCACCGCCGCCTTCACCGCGTCCCTGAGGTCGGTGACGATGCGCTTCGGCCCGAGATTGTTGCGTATCCACTCCCCGACGACCGGCTCCGAAGCCTTCCACATGTTGAAGCGGGGGTTGAGCATGCGCGCCACGCCCTCGACGACGACCATGGTTTTCTGAAGCATCACGAGCTCGGGCCGCGTCTCCATGTCGAACAGTTCGGTCACCTCGAACAGGAGTGTCAGCAGCTTGCCCATCGAGATGGTTTCCGCCGGCTGCCCGTGGATCGGTTCACCGATGGCGCGGATCGCCTGCGCAAAGCTCTCAGTGTTGTGGTGCGCCGGCACATAGCCTGCCTCGAAGTGCACTTCGGCGACGTGAAGATAATCACGGGTGATGAAGCCGTAGAGGATTTCAGCAAGGAAGCGCCGTTCCTTTTTGCCGAGCCTGCCGACGATGCCCATGTCGACGGCGACGATCATGCCATCGGCAGCAACGAAAAGATTACCGGGATGCATGTCGGCGTGAAAGAAGCCGTCGCGCAGCGTGTGTCTGAGGAAAGACTGGATCAGCAGATCAGCAAGCTTGTTGAGGTCGTGACCCGCGGCTCTGAGCGCATCGACATCCGACATCTTGACGCCGTCGATCCACTCCATGGTGATGACGTCACGGCCCGTACGCTCCCAGTCGACCTTGGGTACCCGGAAGCCGGCATCCTTCTCGGTATTCTCGGCGATTTCGGATAGCGCCGCTGCTTCGAGCCTGAGGTCCATCTCGACCTTGGTCGTTTGCTCAAGCGACCGGGTCACTTCGACGGGGCGCAGCCGTCGGCTGGACGGCATGAAGCGTTCCTGCAGTCGGGCGACGAGGTACATCGCTTCGATATCATTGGCAAAGCGCTGGCGAACGCCTGGTCTCACAACCTTTACAGCAACTTTCTTGCGACCTTGCAGGGTGTCGACCTCGGCTGGATGCACCTGGGCGATGGACGCAGCGGCGATCGGATCGCCGAAGCTTGAATACAGCTCTTCGGTCGGGCGTCCGAGCGAGCTTTGAATGTTCGCCTTCGCGGCTGCGGTTGGGAAAAAGGCCATGCTGTCCTGAAGCTGGGACAGGTCGTTGGCGAAATCGACGCCGACGACATCGGGTCGGGTTGCAAGGAACTGGCCGATCTTGACGTAGGATGGCCCGAGCCTCTCGACCGCCTTCGACAGGCGATAGCTGCGCGTGTGTCCCTTGGCTTTCCTGCGCGCAAAGATGCTGACCACGGACTTCGCAAGGCTGACGGAAGGTGGCAGACCTTCCGACGGAAGCGCAAGGACGACGCCCTCGCGCACCAAAACCCAGCCGACCCTGATCAAGCCGAAATATGCTCCGAAAGCGCTCATGATCTTCTAACGTTTCGCATGAGCCTATCGGAAAGCTGCTTCACACTTCTTGGCATCATCCGTCAGAGCTTCCAGCCGGAATGGAGCGCTGCGATGCCGCCGGTGTAGTTGGTGTAGGCCACGCGCGAAAAACCCGCCTGACGGATCATCTCCGCAAAGTCATGTTGGTTGGGGAATTTGCGGATCGATTCCACCAGATATTGGTAGGGCTCGCTTTCGCCGGTGATCGCCTTGCCGAAGCGCGGGATCGCATTGAACGACCAGGCATCGTAGACCCGGTCGAGCAACGGCAGGTCGACCTCGGAAAATTCGAGAACCAGCAATCGTCCGCCGCGCTTCAGGACCCGGTGAGCCTCTTTCAGTGCGACGTCGATGCGCGGAACGTTGCGAATGCCGAAGGCGATCGTGTAGGCGTCGAAAGAATTGGCCTCGAAAGGCAGCTCTTCGGCATTAGCCTCGACGAAGGTGAGGTTGTCGGAAAGTTTCTTTTTTGCCGCCCGCTCGCTGCCGACGGCAAGCATCGAACCGTTGATGTCGAGCACCGTCGCATGTGCCAGCCGGTTCGACGCCTCGACGATGCGGAACGCGATGTCGCCCGTACCGCCGGCAACATCCAGAACCTTGTAGGCCGGATCCTTGCGCGGATTGAGGGTGGAGATCATCGCATCTTTCCAGACGCGGTGCAGCCCCATGGACATAACGTCATTCATCACGTCGTAGCGCTTTGCGACCTTGTGGAAGACATCGTTGACGAGACCCTGCTTCTCGCCATCCGCCACTTCGCGGAACCCATAGGATGTCTCCATGCCGCCATCGGCGGAGGTGCGGCTTTTGGCCATCGCGTCTACTCCATGACTTAAATCGCGGCAGGCCATAGCGAAATCGCCCGCGTCACGCTATCTCAAGTGCCGGACCGCGGCACCTTGGCGTTGGTTTAGATCATGACGGCGTTAAATTAAAGCGCATCTTGATCACCGGCATCGCCGCAGGCGTCGAAACACTGAGATGGATTACCATGCCGGAATTACCAGAGGTCGAAACCGTCAGGCGCGGGCTTGCACCATCGATGGAGGGTGCGCGTCTAACCGCACTTGAGCTGCGCCGCGGTGACCTTCGTTTTCCCTTTCCGCCAGAATTTTCCAGTCTCGTCGCCGGGCGGCGGATCATTGCGCTGTCGCGTCGCGCCAAATACCTACTGATCGATCTCGACGACGGCATGACAATGATCGCTCATCTCGGCATGTCCGGTTCGTTTCGCGTCGAGACCGAAGAGGCGGCGGATATCCCGGGCGATTTCCACCACCCTCGATCGAAGGACGAGAAGCACGATCACGTCATTTTTCATCTGGAAGACGAAGCAGGCCGCAGGAGAGTGATCTACAATGATCCCCGCCGCTTCGGATTCATGGACATCGTCGAGCGCGCCGACCTGCCGCTCCATCCCTATTTTCGCGAGCTGGGACCGGAGCCGACCGGCAATGCGCTGAGCAGCATTTATCTGGCCACGCGCTTCGACCGCAAGGCGCAGCCGTTGAAGAGCGCGCTTCTCGACCAGAAGAACATTGCCGGTCTTGGCAATATATATGTCTGCGAGGCGATGTGGCGGTCTCATCTGTCGCCGCTGCGCTCCGCCGGGTCTCTCGTGGAGGAGGACGGCGGGCCGGGCGAACAGCTCGATTTTCTCGTTCAATCGATCCGCGACGTCATTGCCGATGCGATTGCTGCCGGCGGCTCATCATTGCGCGATCATATTCAGACGGACGGCTCACTCGGTTATTTCCAGCATTCCTTTTCTGTCTATGACCGCGAGGACGACCCTTGCCGCACGCTTGGCTGCGGCGGTACCGTCGAGCGCACCGTGCAGGCTGGGCGTTCGACCTTCTATTGCCGCACATGCCAGATTTAAATAGCTTCCAGTCAGCATAGGAGGACATGCCGTGGACTATCAAACCCTGATTCTGGAAACACATGGCGCCGTTGGCCTCGTCCGGCTCAATCGGCCGCAGGCGCTCAACGCGCTGAATTCCGCCATGCTCCTGGAATTGAAGCGCGCCTATGCGGCATTTCACGAGGATGATGCGATCGGTGCGATCGTGCTTACTGGGTCAGACAAAGCCTTTGCCGCGGGTGCCGACATCAAGGAAATGCAACCGCTTACCTTTGCCGAAGTCTATCAGGGCGATTTCATCAGCGGTTGGGACGAGATTGCCAAGGCTCGCAAGCCGGTGATTGCGGCCGTCAGTGGATTTGCGCTCGGCGGCGGCTGCGAGCTGGCGATGATGTGCGATTTCATCATCGCCTCCGACACCGCGAAGTTCGGCCAGCCGGAAATTACCCTCGGCGTCATTCCCGGCATGGGAGGATCGCAGCGGCTAACGCGCGCCGTCGGCAAGGCCAAGGCCATGGACATGGTGTTGACGGGCCGCATGATGGACGCCGTCGAGGCCGAGCGTGCGGGCCTGGTGTCGCGTATCGTGCCGGCGGACAAGCTTCTCGACGAGGCCTTGGGGGCGGCGGCAAGGATTGCCTCTCTGTCGCGCCCCTCGGTCCTGATGGCGAAGGAAGCGGTGAACCGGGCTCTGGAGTCGACGTTGGAGGAGGGGCTGCGCTTTGAGCGTCGGCTGTTTCACAGCCTGTTTGCCACCGACGACCAGAAAGAGGGCATGGCTGCATTCATCGAGAAGCGTAAACCGCAGTTCAAGAACCGGTGACGCAGATCGGCAGAGGCGCGGCCCGGTGGAAAAGACCGTCCGGCCGCGGCGTTTTTGCTGAAATGCGCGTTGACGACACGGCGCTTTAAGGCTATATGCCCGCCACAGTTTGGAAAGCCGATCCGGTTTTCCGCGATTGCTCCCGCATTGCTGGAAGAAAAGGCCGAAGGGCCTGGCGCAGTAATGAGTGAGTTATGTTGGAATTCTAAGAGAGGCATACATGGCCAATACAAGCTCGGCGAAAAAAGCGACCCGCAAGATCGCCCGCCGCACCGAAGTCAACAAGGCTCGCCGTTCGCGCGTTCGTACTTTCGTTCGCCAGGTCGAGGAAGCAATCGCCTCTGGTGACGCGGATCGCGCCAAGGAAGCGTTGCGGGTAGTGCAGCCGGAACTGGCTCGTGCAGCCGGCAAGGGCGTCCTTCATGTCAACACGGCATCCCGCAAGGTCTCGCGTCTTGCAAAGCGCGTGAAGGCACTGTCGGCTGCTCCGACTGCTTAGTAGTTACTAATAATTGCATCATTACAATGAGCCCGGCCCTTAGCCGGGCTTTTTGGATTCGGAGAAAATTTAAGCTCTGTGACTAATTTACATACAGTCGTTCGTGTCACTGGAATGACAGAAAAAATCCATAAATAACAATCGGTTGTAATAGGTTACTCTTTCCGTGCATGACAACTTGTGCCCGCTCCGGCCCTCTGCGCTAGTCAAGGCATTTATTATTTTATTTCTATAAAGGCGTGTCGAAATCGCATCACTAGGGAATCCCCTTGATTCAAAAGCGATTCTTTTTTGACGGGGGTGTGACAGTCAAAATTGACCCCCTGAGTCAATGGCCAGTCCCTAATTTTGCGTAAAATTCATCGTTGATCTTGTCCATCGATCCTGCCTAAATGGCTTTCAACAAGGGTCGCGGACATCACCTTAAACGGCTTCGGCGAACACTGCCATCCAGGCGGCGTAGGTGGTTTTTGTTCCTTGTGACGGAATAGTTCAATTCCGTTTTTTCAAACAGTTGACACATTCAAACCGGAAGACAGCGATGTCTCCGGACGATGAAGCGTGCCTGTCTTAAGCAGCCCCAGTCCCAAGTAAGGCTGCAGGAGATCGGGTTGCAAAATAAACAGCCACTCAGGCGCAGTCGAACGGAACGAGGGCCGGACGATCGCTCTTGACGAAGAATGAAGACGACGACTGCTGGAGACAGTTTTCGCCGCAGATTTCTTTGTGGTCCTTTGGCAGGACCGCGGCTGACGAACGGCTATGCTGACGGGCTCATGAGGGGTCCCCCGGCATGTCATGTACGAGATATTTTCGGGCGGCGTTCCTTCGCCCGACAGGACTAGAACTCTGGAAGGCGGCAACATGCAGATCAATACGATGACGACCAGTGCGTTGGCAAAAGGGGACAATGCACAAAAGGCGTTCGGCACAGTTTGCCTTGATGCGGCGGGAGACAAAGGAGACATGAAGCAGAGTGTACTTTTCGAGCGTGTCAGCGCACGCTTGAAGGCACAGGTCGGCCCGGATGTTTATGCGAGCTGGTTTGCGCGGCTCAAGTTGCATTCGCATTCGAAGAGCGTCGTACGTCTTACTGTTCCGACGACCTTTCTGAAATCGTGGATCAACAATCGCTATCTCGATCTGATTACCAGCCTGTTTCAGGCGGAAGATGCGGAAATCCTGAAAGTCGAAATTCTTGTGCGTACGGCCACCCGGAATGGCACTAAGGCTCCGGGTATGGATGAGCAGACGTCCTCCGTGGAACCGGCTTCGGTCGCGCAGATCCGTCGTCCGGCGGCGCAATCCGCCGGTCAGGTCGTGGCACATGCGGTAAGCGCGGTTGCAGCGTCCAGGCCTTCGTTCGGGTCGCCGCTCTTCGGGTCGCCGCTCGATACGCGATACACGTTTGATACCTATGTCGAGGGCAGCTCCAATCGGATCAGCCTGGCTGCGGCAAAGACCATCGCGGAAGCAGGCCCTGGTGCCGTGCGGTTTAATCCGCTCTTCGTCCATTCGTCGGTCGGCCTCGGCAAGACCCACCTCCTCCAGGCGATCGCCAATGCCGCGGTGCAGAACCCGCGCGGACTGCGCGTCGTCTATCTGACGGCGGAGTACTTCATGTGGCGCTTTGCCACCGCGATCCGCGACAATGATGCGCTGACGCTGAAGGACTCGCTTCGAAACATCGACCTTCTGATCATCGACGACATGCAGTTCCTGCAGGGCAAGATGATCCAGCATGAATTCTGCCACTTGCTGAACATGCTGCTCGACAGCGCCAAGCAGGTTGTCGTTGCGGCCGATCGCGCCCCATGGGAACTGGAATCGCTCGATCCGCGGGTGCGTTCGCGCCTGCAGGGCGGTGTTGCCATCGAGGTCGAGGCACCTGACTACGAGATGCGCCTTGAAATCCTCAAGCGCCGCTTGGACGTTGCGCGTATCGACGATCCGTCGCTTGATATCCCGCAGGATCTGCTCCAGCATGTCGCGCGAAGCGTTACTGCAAGCGGGCGCGAGTTGGAAGGCGCCTTCAATCAGCTTGTCTTCCGTCGGTCGTTTGAACCGAACCTGACGGTGGAACGCGTCGATGAGCTGCTGGCTCATCTCGTCGGCTCCGGCGAGCCGCGTCGTGTGCGCATCGAAGACATCCAGCGGGTCGTTGCCCGCCACTACAATGTATCGCGTCAGGAGCTGGTCTCCAACCGGCGGACCCGCGTCATCGTCAAACCGCGCCAGATCGCCATGTATCTGGCAAAGACGCTGACACCGCGCTCCTTCCCGGAGATCGGTCGCCGCTTCGGCGGACGCGATCACACAACGGTTCTCCATGCCGTCCGCAAGATCGAGGAACTGATTTCGGGAGACACCAAGCTCTCGCACGAAATCGAATTGCTGAAGCGCCTGATCAACGAATAGCATTTTGGCGATTTGCTCGAACGACATAGGGCCGGCACTGGTTGCCGGCCCTATGTCGTTTTGCGCTATATCTTGACATCCAGCATCATATGCATAGCCTATGCATATGATGCTGGATGCGAACAAACTCGGCGCCCTGGGCCTGATGGTGACCGACAGGATAGAGCATGTCCTCGGCGATCTCTCGCCGAGCGCTGCGGCCCTGCTCTCCATGCTTTATTTCAAGCCGCGTCTGACCGGCTCGGAACTGGCGGTGATAGCGGGTGTCTCCCAGCCAACGGCAGTGCGGGTATTGGAAGGCCTGGTCCGCCAAGGCTTCGTCGAGCGGCTGGCTCAGCAGGGACGGGCGACCCCTTTGAGGTTGACGGGTACTGGCGTGGCCCATGCACGCGCATTGCAAGTGGCAAGGCTGGCCGTCCTGTCCGATCTGCTGGATGGCCTTTCCGCCAGCGAGCGCACTCTGCTCGAAGCCTTGGTAGACAAGATCCTCGCCGGTGCCACCACGTCGCGCGCCTTCGCGCGCACAAGCTGCCGTCTTTGCGAGCACGATCTTTGCAGCGCGGAGGTCTGTCCGATCGGCTGCCGGGCGGCCGAACTCGAAACCATTGCAGATCAGGGAAGGGAAAAGTCCGAATGCTGACGGCCTATGATGACAGGAAGCCGATGATCGATCCGGAGGCCTGGGTCGCCGACGACGCCACCGTTTGCGGCGACGTGACGCTTGGGCCGGGCTGTCGCGTCATGCCCGGCGCTCGCATCGTCGCGGAAGCCGGTGGCACTATCGGGATCGGCGCCTATTGCATTGTCCTTGAGAACGCGGTCATTCGGGCGACTGCACGCCATGCGACATCCATCGGCAACCATTGCCTGGTTGGGTCGAACAGTCACATCGTCGGCGCGACCATCGGCGATGAGGTCTTCATTGCGACCGGTGCAAGCATCTTTCACGGCGCCGTCGTCGGTGCGGGTTGCGAGGTCCGCATCAATGCTGTCGTTCATTTGCGCACGGAGCTTGAGCCCGGCGCAACGGTGCCCATCGGATGGGTTGCAGTCGGAAACCCGGCGCAGCTATTCTCAGCTGACCGGCACGAGGAAATTTGGGCGCTTCAGCAGCCGCTCGACTTTCCGGGCTTCGTCTATGGCGTCGATCGCACAGCGTCGGATTTGATGCGGGCGGTGACGGAGACCCTATCGAATAATCTCGCGGTTCATCGTAGAACGATGGCGATAGAGTCGTAGAGTGCGCTGCGGGGAGGGAAATCGCAGCGTCTTTGGGGGGAAGCCATATGAGTTTTGAAAGAATAGCTGTTCTCGGCCTCGGCAAGGTCGGGCGGCTGGCTGCAACATTGCTGCATGAGAGCGGTTTCACGGTCACGGGCGTGGACATGCAGCTGCCGAAGGAAATCACACCCTTTGCATGCGAGGCGGGCAATGTTTCCGACGCGGCTATCATCGGCCAATTGTTTTCGCGGGTGGAGGCGGTTCTTTCCTGCCTGCCATTCCATCTCAACTCGGAACTGGCGCGATTGGCGCATCTGGCCGGCATCCATTATTTCGACCTGACCGAAGATGTCGAAACCACCAACGGCATCATCGAACTGTCGCGGACATCTCGTGGGCTGATGGCGCCGCAATGCGGCTTGGCGCCCGGTTTCGTCGGCATTGTCGGCACCAGCTTGGCTGATGCCTTCGAGCGCTGCCGTTCGATCCGCATGCGCGTCGGCGCGCTGCCGCAACACCCAACGGGCCTGCTTGGCTATGCCTTCAACTGGTCGCCGGAAGGTGTCGTCAACGAGTATCTCAACGATTGCGAGGTCATCGAAGGTGGCGTGCGCAAGCTGGTTTCGCCGATGGAATGGCTGGAGACGCTCTACGTCAACGGTGTCAAGCTTGAAGCCTTCACCACATCGGGCGGCCTTGGCACCATGTGCACCACCATGCTCGGCCGCGTCGACAACCTCGATTACAAGACCATGCGATATCCTGGTCATATGGAGCTGATGAACTTCTTCTTCCACGAGCTGCTGATGCGCGACCACCGGGCAGCCGCCGGCGAGATTCTGACGGAAGCCAAGCCGCCGGTCGATGACGATGTCGTCTATGTTCACGTTTCTGCCGAGGGGATCGAACACGGTAGCCTTCGCCGCCGCGAATTCGTTCGGGCCTATTACCCAATCGAAATTTCAGGCGAACGCCGCACGGCAATCTCCTGGACGACATCAGCCTCGGTCGTCGCCGTCATCGAGATGGTACGCGATGGGCACCTACCCTCGACGGGCTTCCTCCATCAGGAACATATCCCTCTCGACATGTTTCTAAAGACGCGCACCGGCAGCCTTTTCGATCAGAAGAAGCCAGTCGGTTGAGCGTGATATCGGTGGCAGGTCAACCGCCCTTCAGCAGGCGAGGTCGGCGACGACGGAATCGAGGATCAGCATGCCGGATGGTGTGCAGCGCAGGCGGGAATTGCCGAGCCTCTCGATGAAGCCGTGTTCCAGCAGGAACTCTTCGCGCTTCGGGTCCGGCTCGCGGCCGGAGAGCTGCTGCCAGCGGACCAAGTCGATGCCTTCCTTCAGGCGCAGGCCCATCAGCAGCAATTCGTCCGCTTGTTCCTCATAACCGAGCAATTCCTGGTCGAGGACACCGTGGCCATCGCGCTCGACCATCTCCAGCCAGCCTTCTGGTTTGCGTTCGGTCGCCGTTGCCAGCTTATCCCGCCCTCGGGTGAGGCGGCCGTGGGCGCCGGGGCCAATGCCGGCATAGTCGCCATAGCGCCAATAGGTAAGGTTGTGGCGGCTTTCGGCGCCGAGACGGGCATGGTTGGAGACCTCGTAGGCAGGCATTCCTTCGCGCTCGGTGATCTCCTGCGTTGCCTCGTAAAGCACGGCGGATTGCTCGCCATCCGGCACGATCAGCTTGCCGGCCTTGTGCAGCCCGAAGAACGGCGTGCCTTCCTCGATCGTCAGCTGATAGAGCGAAAGATGGTCGACGGCATAGGAGATTGCCTCCTTAAGCTCCTGCTCCCATTCCTCCACCGTCTGGTTCGGCCGGGCATAGATGAGGTCGAACGACATGCGCGGAAAAATATCGCGCGCCAGCCGGATCGCCTTCAGCGCATCCTCGACATTATGCAGTCGGCCGAGAAATTTAAGATCCCGGTCGTTCAGGGCCTGGACGCCGAGCGAAACCCGGTTGACGCCGGCGGCACGATAGCCGCGAAAGCGTTCTGCCTCGACGCTGGAGGGGTTGGCCTCCATGGTGATCTCGATACCGTCAGGCACATACCAGTTCTGGCCGATGCCATCGAGGATGGCGGCGACGGTGGCCGGATCCATCAACGACGGTGTGCCGCCGCCGAGAAAGATGCTCGTGACCGTCTTTGGTCCGCTGAGCGCCCGCATCGCTGCCATTTCGCGCAAGAAAGCCGCAGTGAAGCGCGGCTGATCGACAGGCTGGTGACGGACATGGCTATTGAAGTCGCAATAGGGACATTTGGCCGCGCAAAAAGGCCAATGCACATAGACGCCGAAACCGGGCTCGCCGGTGTCGGGCAGCATATGCGCATCGCGCAGGCTCGGGCTTTGCTGATCCAGTGTGTCCACCAAACGATCCTACGCTTCCAGACAGGTTTCGACAAAGAGCTTGAACGCCCTCGCGCGATGAGAAAGAGCCTGGGGGTCGCCGAGCTTCCAGCCATGCTTTTCCTCGGCACTCATCTCGCCAAACGTGGTGTCGTAACCCTGCGGCTGAAATATCGGATCGTATCCGAAGCCCTGCGTGCCACGCGGCGGCCAGGCGACCGTGCCCTCGACCTCGCCGCGGAAAACCTCCGTGTGTCCATCCGGCCACGCAAGGCAGAGGACGCTGACGAAGCGGGCGGTCCGCGCTTGCGTCTCGGTCGCGCCCGCATCCTTGAGGGCCGCCTCCACCTTCCACATCGCCATCTGGAAATCCCGTACTCCGTCGGCGGTCTCCGCCCAGTTGGCGGTATAGACCCCGGGTGCACCGCCGAGCGCGTCGATCACCAGGCCGCTGTCATCCGACAGGGCGGGTAGGCCGGATACGTTGGCGGAAGCAAGCGCCTTGATGGTGGCATTTTCCTCAAACGTCGTTCCGGTCTCGTCCGGCTCGACGAAGTCGAGTTCGGCGGCCGACTTCGCGGTGAAGCCCAGAGGGCCGATCAGGTCCCGGATCTCGCGGATCTTTCCAGCATTGTGGCTGGCAACGACGATCGTCTTTGTTTCGAGTTTGCGCATGCGTTTTCCTTAATCGAGGCCCCAGATGATGGCTTCGGCGCATTCCAGGCTGTTGCCGGCCGGGTCGCGAAAATAGATCGAACGGCCGCCGTTCGGCCAATGAAAATCAGACTCGATGGCGACGCCGGCAGCCCTGAGCTTGTCAGCCGTAGCATCGATGTTCTCACCCGAGATACGGAAGCAGGCGTGGCTGGCTCCCTTTGTGCCGTGCGGCGGCACCGGCAGGCTGCCTGGCTCCGGCGGCCGCATGGTTTCCAGCGGATTGAAGATCAACAGAACACCCGGTCCGCAGCGGAAAAACACATGTCGGTTGCCGCCCCGCGAGATTTTCTGAAGACCGAGGACCCCGGCATAGAAGGCTTCCGCCTTGTCGAGGTCCTCCGCATAAAGCGCGGTTTCCAGAATTCCTTCCAACGGGTTCATTGGCCGATAGTCTTTCCGCTTCAGGCGATCGCCTGCTTCTGCAAAGAAACAAGATCGGCGATGCCGGCCTTGGCAAGCTGCATCAAGATAGCAAATTCCTCTTCGCTGAAGGGCGTGCCCTCAGCAGTGCCTTGAATCTCGACAATGCCGCCGGCGCCGGTCATGACGAAGTTGGCGTCCGTCTCGGCAGAGGAATCCTCGAGGTAGTCGAGGTCGATCACCGGCTGGCTTGCGAATATTCCGCAAGAAACGGCAGCGATATGATCCTTGAGCACGCGCTCGGTCTTGATCATGTTGCGGCTCTCCATCCACTTCAGGCAGTCGTAGAGCGCAATCCATGCCCCGGTGATCGAGGCTGTCCGCGTGCCGCCGTCCGCCTGGATCACGTCGCAGTCGAGCGTGATCTGGCGTTCGCCGAGCGCCTGTAGGTCGACAACGGCCCGGAGCGAACGGCCGATCAGCCGCTGGATCTCCTGGGTACGGCCGCCCTGCTTGCCGGCTGCGGCCTCCCGCTTCATGCGATCTCCAGTTGCCCGCGGCAGCATTCCGTATTCGGCGGTGACCCATCCCTTGCCGCTGTTGCGCAGCCACGGCGGGGTCTTTTCCTCAAGGCTGGCGGTGCAGAGCACATGCGTGTCGCCGAATTTCACCAGGCACGAACCCTCCGCGTGCTTGGAAAAATTGCGTTCGAAGGACACTTTGCGCATCTGATCGGTTTTTCTGCCTGAAGGCCGCATCCTGTTCTCCTGATGTTGTTGACCGCTTCTACGATTGCCGAGGACCATTTGCAAAGGAAAAGCAGGCGGAATGGTCGGCTGCGAGACTGCAGGCGACATTTCCCTTTTGCCATTGCCGATCGAACGGCTATATCCTTGCTGAGGATCAACCGGACGGACTTTAAGGCGAATGGGTTTTACGACGTCGTCGATTTCGGATGCCGTTTCGGCGCTTGACGAACGCTCCAAGGAAATCTTTCGCAGCATTGTCGAAAGCTATCTGGAGCACGGCGAACCCTTGGGCTCACGCAGCCTGTCGCGCCTGCTGCCGATGTCTCTGTCGCCCGCTTCCGTGCGCAATGTCATGAGCGATCTAGAAGAGCTTGGGCTGATCTATTCTCCGCATATCAGTGCCGGGCGTCTGCCGACGCAGGTGGGATTGCGCTTCTTCGTCGATGCCTTCATGCAGGTCGGCGATCTCTCGGCCGAAGATCGGGCCACCATTGACCGGCAGGTCCGCGGCAGCAATCGCGACCAGCCGATGGAAACGGTCATGACCAAGGCAAGCGGCATGCTGTCCGGCATGTCCCGCGGGGCAGGGTTGGTGATAACCTCCAAGAGCGATCCTATTCTCAAACATGTCGAGTTCATCCGTCTTGAGCCGACCAAGGCGCTCGCCGTCCTCGTCGGCGATCACGACCAGGTCGAAAACCGCATCATCGAGCTGCCGGCGGGAGTGACGTCGTCGCAGCTGACCGAGGCTGCCAATTTCCTCAACGCCCATATGACCGGCCAGACGCTCCCTGATTTGCGCAAGCAACTGCAAACGCTAAAGCACGATGTCCGCCAGGAGCTCGACGTGCTGTCGCGCGATCTCGTCGAGCGTGGCATCGCCGTCTGGTCCGGAGATGGCGATGAGGCAAAGCCGACGCAGCTGATCGTCCGCGGTCGCGCAAACCTGCTCGAGGGCCTTGCCGATGCCGGCGACCTCGATCGCCTGAGGATGCTGTTCGATGATCTGGAAAAGAAGGACAGCCTGATTGAAATCCTCAATCTGGCCGAAAGCGGGCCTGGCGTTCGCATCTTCATCGGCTCGGAAAACAAGTTGTTTTCGCTGTCGGGTTCCTCGCTGATCGTGGCTCCTTATCGTGACGACGATGATCGGATCGTCGGCGCGGTCGGTGTCATCGGTCCGACGCGGCTGAATTACGCCCGTATCGTGCCCATGGTGGACTACACCGCGCAGCTCATCTCCCGCCTGTCGCGCGCGGGGAAGTGAAGGCGGCACAACCCTGGCTGATTAAATGAGGTTCAGCGGTAGGAATGCTGCCTTCTTTGCCATGCAGACTTGATTTTTTCCGACCAAACCTCGATATCGGGCACATCCTTTCGACAGACCAATTCGGAGACCGTCATGACCGACGAAACAACCCACAATGGACCTGAGGCCAGGGAGACCGACAACCTTGCGGATATGGAGCAGGATTCCGTGGATGCAGCCGTCTCACAGGAACCCGACCAGACGGAGCAATTGCGGGCTGAAAACGCCGAACTGCGCGATCGCTATCTGAGGCTCGCCGCCGACATGGACAATCTGCGTCGCCGCACCGAGCGCGAAGTCAAGGACGCCAAATCCTACGCTGTCGCCGGCTTTGCCCGCGACATGCTGGCCGTTTCCGACAATCTGCGCCGCGCACTCGACGCCATTCCGGCAGAAGTCCGGGAGAATGCGGACGCCGGCCTTTCGACGCTGATCGAAGGCGTCGAGATGACCGAGCGAGCGATGCTTTCGGCACTTGAGCGACACGGTGTTCGCAAGCTGGATCCGATCGGCCAGAAGTTCGATCCGAATTTCCATCAGGCAATGTTTGAAGTGCCAAACGCCGATGTGCCGAACAACACGGTCGTTCAGGTTGTCCAGGACGGTTTCAGCATCGGCGAACGCGTCCTGCGCCCGGCAATGGTCGGCGTGGCGAAGGGCGGCCCGAAGCTGACCGAAAGCGAACTCGGCGCCAATAGTCCTTTTGACGAAAAAGACGCCTGATCTCTCAGGCGTCTCGTCAATTCCACGACCTAGCTACTATGACGAAGGTCAGGCGGCGTTTGACGCCTGTTCTTCGTTAAGGAAAGAGTAGATCGCCGAGGCGGATTCCGTCGCACGCAATTTTGCAACGAGATCCTGGTCGCGCAACACCCGGGCGATCCGCGATAGCGCCTTCAAATGATCCGCACCGGCGCCTTCCGGCGCCAGCAGCAGGAACACCAGGTCGACCGGCTGATCATCCAGCGCCTCGAAATCGACCGCGGAGTCCAATCGCGCAAAAATACCGATGATGGTTTTGATGTCGGCGAGCTTTCCGTGTGGAATGGCGATCCCGTTTCCGACCCCGGTGGAGCCGAGGCGCTCGCGCTGCAGAATGACGTCGAAGATTTCTCGTTCGGGCAGTCCGGTCAATTTGGAGGCCTTGGCTGCCAGCTCCTGGAGCAATTGCTTTTTAGAATTTGCCTTCAAACCTGGGATTATCGCATCTTGGTGCAGCAAATCTGCCAATGCCATTCTGTTATTCCTTCATATGCTGAGATCCGACGGCGGAGGAGCGGCGGCGAACCGCCGCTCGTCTTCTTTTCTCAGCCTTTGATATTGGCGGCGTCGATCCAGCCAATGTTGCCGTCCTGACGGCGATAAACGATGTTCAAGTGGTTCTTGCCCGGGCTTCGAAACATCAGCAACGGCTCGTCGGTCATATCGAGCGCCATCACTGCCGTCGCAACCGACATGGTTTTTAGCTGCTTCGTCGTCTCGGCCACGATCGCCGGGGAGAAATCGTCGGCGATTTCGTCGTCCTCATCGGGAACGCTGTCCATGACCGTATAAGAAACCTCGGCAAAGCCGTTCGAGTGGCTGGCGCTCTGGTGATCCTTCAGTTTGCGTTTGTATCGGCGCAACCGTTTCTCGATGCGAGCCGAAGCGGCATCGAACGCCAATTGCGGGTCCATCGCTTCGCCGGCCGCATGCAGTACCACGCCGCTGTCGAGGTGCAATTTGCAATCCGCTTCGAACCGCGAACTCGATTTCTGCACCGTTACATGGCCCGAATACCCCCCGTCGAAGTATTTCGTGACGGCCATACCGATGTGGTCTTCGATCCGCTGCCGGAATGAATCACCAATTTCCATATGTTTACCGGATACACGCACACTCATGGAGTTTCCCTTTTTTTAGTGGTTTGCGCGTGGCACTTTACGCCAAGCCACCTGCTCATCCAAGCACTTCGCACGCTCTTAGACAAATTGCGATTTTCAAACGCCTTGAGGATGGCGGGGATAAGTCCCGGCAATGGCGTCGGACGCCGATTGCGGCGGGCTTCTAGCCGCACCCAAGGGCAAAGTCAACCGATCCCTTGGCAAATAACGAGCGGCACCGCAACGC
Organism: Rhizobium sp. 2YAF20; assembly: GCF_052114685.1. NCBI lineage: Bacteria > Pseudomonadati > Pseudomonadota > Alphaproteobacteria > Hyphomicrobiales > Rhizobiaceae > Rhizobium > Rhizobium sp. 2YAF20. The sequence goes on from NZ_JBFRFF010000005.1 coordinate 76,720, forward strand.
GAGATTGAGGGTGGCCGGTCTAGAACCCCGCGACTTTTGCCATGGCTCGCTTCTCCCGCCGCCGCTGGACGGAAGAGGGGATGTTCATCGCTTCGCGGTATTTCGCAACTGTACGGCGAGCAAGTTCGACGCCGCTGGTCTTCAGCGTATCGACGATATCGTCGTCCGAAAGCACGGCATCGGGGCTTTCCCGCGCGATCAGCAGGCGGATTCTATGTCGCACCGCCTCTGCGGAGTGGCTGTCTCCACCTTCGACCGCGCTGATCGAAACCGTGAAGAAGTATTTGAGCTCGAACAATCCGCGCGGCGTCAGCATGTATTTATTCGAGGTGACGCGACTGACGGTCGATTCATGCATCTTGATGGCGTCTGCGACGGTCTTCAGGTTGAGCGGCCGCAGGTGATCGACGCCGCCTACAAGGAATGCGTCCTGCTGCCGGACGATCTCGGTTGCCACCTTCATCATCGTCTTGGCGCGCTGGTCGAGGCTGCGCGTCAGCCAGTTTGCGTTCTGCAGACATTCCGACAGGAAGGCGTGGTCGCTGCCGGTCTTCGAGACCGATGAGAAATAGGACTGGTTTACCAGCACTCGCGGCAGCGTGTCGGGATTGAGCTCCACTAGCCAGCTGCCATCGGAGGAGGCCCTGACGACGATATCGGGGGTGATTGCCTCGGAAATGCCTGTCTCGAAATCGCTGCCGGGCTTGGGGTTCAGCTGGCGGATTTCCGTCATCATGTCGAGGAGGTCTTCTTCATCGACGCCGCAGACCCGCTTGAGTGTCGCGAAATCGCGCCGCGCGAGCAATTCGAGATGCTGGATCAGCCGCTCCATGGCGGGATCGAACCGGTTCTTCTGCTTGAGCTGGATTGCGAGGCATTCGGCCAGCGAACGGGCAAAGACACCCGGCGGATCGAGTGTCTGCAATGTGGCAAGCACGCGTTCCACATCGGCGGGTGCAGTACCGAGCCGCGCGGCTGTCTCACCGATGTCGGCCTGGAGGTATCCCGCATCATCGAGCTGATCGACGAGGAGCTGAGCAATCAGCCTGTCCGGCTGCGAACGCAACGCAAATGGAATTTGCTGGTTGAGATGATCGCGCAGCGAAATCTGACCGGCGACGAAATCATCGAGATCGTAGCTCTCGGGCGCTTCCGCGCTCCCGGGCATCGATTTCCATTGGCTGACGAGTTCCGGTGCGTCGAGACGCTGAGGCGGGCTGTCATCGGGGTAGACGTTGCTGAAATTTGCATCGAGCTCGGCATTCAGACGATCGGCATGACCGGTATTCTCGCTTTCATACCAGTCACTGTTGAGCTCGCTATTGCTCCTGTCCGATCCGTCCTCTCCGTGGCCGCCATCCTCGCCGCCATAGGACTCACCGTCCTGTTCGCGGCCGTTTCCGCTGCCCATTTCGCCGTCATTTGGCGTAAATTCGAGCAGCGGGTTCTTTTCAACTTCCTGAGCGATGAACTGATTGAGCTCGAAATGCGTCATCTGCAGCAACTGGATGGACTGCATCAGCTGCGGAGTCATGACGAGAGATTGGCTTTGGCGCAGGAAAAGATTGGCCGACAGTGCCATGGTGGACGCGAAACTCCCCTACAATTCCTCCTGAAACCGCCTGCTTAGCCCTGGGGAAAAGTGGCAAATTTCAAACTGGCCCGAAAATTGCTTTTTTATCGGGTTTGGTCAAGTGGAACTGTGAAGGTAGGGTGAATTTCCGGCCTGCAGCATCCTATCAGAGGCTGAAATTGTCGCCAAGATAGAGTCTACGGACTTCGGGGTTGTTGACGATGTCGTTCGCCCGTCCATGCGTCAGAACTTCACCCGCATGAATAATATAGGCCCGATCGATGAGGCCGAGCGTCTCGCGCACATTGTGATCGGTGATCAGCACGCCGATGCCTCGCGCCGTCAAGTGGTGGACCAGGTTCTGGATGTCGGCGACCGAAATCGGGTCGACGCCGGCAAAAGGCTCGTCGAGCAGCATGAAGGTCGGGTCGGTCGCAAGCGCGCGGGCGATTTCCAAGCGTCGTCGCTCGCCGCCTGAAAGCGCTACGGCCGGAACCGTGCGCAAATTGCGAATATGAAACTCCTCGAGCAACTCATCGAGCTTCTTCTCGCGCTGGACCTTGTCCCCGACGTGGACTTCGAGCACGGCACGAATGTTCTGCTCAACCGTTAGACCGCGAAAGATCGACGCTTCCTGCGGCAGATAACCAACCCCCAGACGCGAGCGGCGATACATAGGCATCGTCGTCACGTCGTTGCCGTCGATCTCGATCGTTCCCTCATCGACCGGAACCAGCCCGGTGATCATGTAGAAACAGGTGGTCTTGCCGGCGCCATTCGGCCCGAGAAGGCCGACGGCCTCGCCACGCCTGACGACCAGTGACACGCCGTTGACGACGCGGCGCGTGCGATAGGTCTTGGTCAATCCGCGTGCGATTAGGGTTCCCTGGTAGCGGGCCTTGTCCGTGGTCGGCGCTTCGGGCGCCGCCGCTGATGGCTCGGACTTGCCGAACAGGCTGGATAGCGATGTCATTTTCACGAGTTATCCGGCGATCAGTTCGTTTTTTGCGGGGTCTGCTTCGACTTCGGGTCCAGCTGGATCTGAACTCGACCGCCACAGCTGTCCAGCTGCGCCTCGCCGGTATTCATGTGCACGGTCAGCATGCAGCCGGTGAAAACGTTCGGCCCGTCGGTCAGCACCACCTTGTCGCCCTTGAGGATCGCAAGCTGTGCCGCCATGTCGAACGAACCATTGTCGGCAGTCGCGGTCTGCGTGCCCGATACGATATAGACTTTGTCGCTGACCAGGATGTGGTCGATGTCGGCGTCTCCAGAGACGACCGAATCGCTGGTGGCCGGCTTCTTGGCATCGGTCTTCTTGGCATCAGCCGGGGCGGTCGCAGCCGGCTTCGCCGTTGCGGTTGCGTCGGCCGGCGGCTTCTTCTTGTAAAACACGGTCATCTTGCCGGCCTGCATCGTGGTCGTACCTTGAACCACGTTGACCTTGCCGGTGAAGACAGCAGTGCTGTCCTGATCGTGGATCTCGAGCTTGTCGCTTTCGATCTGGATCGGCTGGTCCTTGGAGAGTTGAAGGCCAGGCATCTGCTTGGTCGTCGTCGTTTGCGCGTTCGCGCCTACGGCAACAACCAGCGAAAAGACGGCCACCGCACCAGCCAGAGCGGCTTTGCGAACGGCAGGGCTAGAAAATGAGATACGACGATTGTTTGTCATGGACCGTCCGGCTGTTAGGTGCCTGAATTGTGGATGGTGGCAGGGTCGATATGCATGCGAACCTGCCCGTCGAATTCGATTACGGTCCCCTTATCCGTCATCTTGAGCGACTGCGCAACAACGGAGGCGCTACCCTTGTAGATGGCAACGGGCTGGTCGGTGATTAGCTTGCCTGCCTTCACGTCGAGGTAAGCTCCCTGGAATTCGGCGCGCACGCCGTTGTCCATGGTGACCGTAAATGGCTCGGTCATCTTGAGCGTGTCGGCGGCGCGATTGAAATCGGCGCTCAGTGCGACGACGTGGGCAATCACGCCATCGTTGACGGGCATCGCCGCCTTGATGTTCTTGAGCGTGATCATATTCGGATCCTTGAGATCCTGCAGCGCCTTTTCGGCGAGCATGGAATAGTTGATGCCGTCAGCATTGCGGCCAGCGATCGCCGGCTTTTCCATGACGACCTTGCCATCCTCTATCCTTGCGCCTTCAATCTTGATGTTCTCAGGCAGATAGGCGCGCACGACCGACACGGCGATAAAGATCATGGAAATGAGGATCGCGGCGACGGGTAGCAGGAATTTCAGCTTCTTCACGCGCGCAGAATGAAAGAGAGCGTCTTTATACGCACTCATCTCACGCGCAGTGCTTCTCGCCTGCTCCGATGTTTCAAGAGTGTTGAGCATGCAATGGGTCCGTCTGTGTCGGTCCTGAAAGACGCTCTGCACAATAAACGAGCAAGCTTACCTGACCATTTCGCATTATTGCATTGGCTTGCCAATATGGATTTTTTTCTGCAACAAACAATATAGGCATAAAGTCCAAATCATGGCGATTATAACCGACCGGCGATGGCCCTACCCGATAGGGCGTCCGATTGGAAGCGTGGATATTATATTACTGACATGGAAGGAAATAGGGTCTCATGGACAGTTCTGCAATCGCGGATCGCCGGCAATTGCGCCGCAGGCTTGGCTTTTGGCGGGTCGTTGCCGTTATCCTTTTGATTGCGCTTGGTTTCGCGCTTTATCGTTTTGTGGGCGGGGACTTTTCCGGCACAAGCGGCCCGCAGATTGCGCGGGTCCGCATCTCGGGTCTCATCCAGGATGATCAGGAACTGCTCGATCGGCTCAAGAAGATCAAGGACAATAACGAGGTCAAGGCGCTGGTTGTGTCGATCTCGTCGACCGGCGGCACGACTTACGGCGGAGAGCGCATCTTCCGGGCGATCCGCGACGTTGCGACGAAGAAGCCTGTCGTTTCCGACATACGCACAGTTGCCGCCTCGGCTGGCTACATGATCGCCACGGCCGGCGACGATATCGTCGCCGGCGAAACCTCGATAACCGGCTCGATCGGCGTTATCTTCCAATACCCCCAGGCCAAAGACCTGCTCGACAAGATCGGCGTCTCCCTGGACGAGATCAAGTCTGCCCCAATGAAGGCGGAGCCTTCGCCTTTCCATCCGCCGCCGGAGGAAGCGAAGACCATGATCCGCAACATGGTCATGGACAGCTATGCCTGGTTCGTCGATCTTGTTGCCGACCGTCGCAAGCTTCCGCGTGAGCAGGTCTTGAAACTTGCCGATGGCAGCATCTTTACCGGCCGCCAGGCGCTTCAGAACAAGCTGGTAGACAGTCTCGGCGGCGAGGATGACATCCGCGCCTATCTTGAAACGCGCAAGGTTAAAAAGGACCTGCCGATCGTCGATTGGGACGCATCGAGCAAGGCCTCCTCATTCTTCTTTTCTGGGGCCGCCTCCCAGTTGATAAATCTCTTCGGTTATGGTGATTTTGCAAAGGGAACAGATCTCCAGAAACTGCTGACCGAGAAGTTGTTTCTTGACGGCCTGCTTTCTCTTTGGCAGGGTGTCGGGCGTTGATAAATCAATGATTTAGGGGGCCACGGTGATCAAATCGGAATTGGTACAGATTGTTGCGGCGCGAAATCCGCATCTTTACCACCGCGACGTCGAAAATATTGTCAACGCGGTCCTCGACGAGATCACCGATGCACTGGCCGCCGGCAACCGGGTCGAGCTGCGCGGGTTCGGTGCTTTCTCCGTAAAAAACCGTCCCTCGCGCTCCGGTCGCAACCCCCGCACAGGCGATACCGTCTTCGTCGAGGAGAAGTGGGTTCCCTTTTTCAAGACCGGCAAGGAACTGCGCGAGCGCCTGAACCCGGACGGTGCTGACGAAGACGACAACTAGACACCGCATCCGCAGACGTCCGTCTTCAATTGCCCGACGACACTTGAACTGCGGTCCGTCTCGCTTATTCTCAGCAGCCTGCATGCTCGCCGTCGAAATGCCTTGGTTCGCTGGAAGTTGTCTTGGTCACGGCGAAGCGGCAAACTAGGAGTATGACGAATGGCCAAGAAAATCATGAATTTGCTGGTTCTGCTCCCCCTTGGCATCGTCCTGATCATCTTCTGCGTCGCCAATCGTCAGGTCGTGTCGCTCGCCTTCAATCCGTTTCGGCCCGAGGATCAGGTACTTTCAGTCAATGCGCCTCTGTTCGTTTTCCTGTTTCTGGCTGTGATCATTGGCATGGTGGTCGGCTCAGCGGCCACATGGTTTACCCAGGGCCGGCATCGCAAACGCGCCCGCACCGAAGCCCGTGAGGCCGTTCGCTGGCAGGCCGAAGCTGATCGTCACCGCAGCCGCGCCGAACAGATCGCCTCGCACCTTCCCTCGAACCATCTTCCTTCGAAATAAAAACGGCTACATGAAGCGTTCCGGCGCCGCCGTGAGTTCCATGTCCTTATAATCGCCCTCCGGCGAAGCGCCAAAGCCGCACACTTCGAAGCCCATCGCTTCGTAATAGGTCAAGGCGCGTTTGTTTTTCACAAGGCATTTCAGCCGGTAGCGCCGCTGCGGCCAGTTCGGCAAGGCGGTGAGAAGCGCCGTGCCTACCCCCAGTCCCTGGAATTCCGGCCTGACGTACAGCATATGGATAAAGTCCTCCGGCTCCCAAAGAGCCAGAAATCCGGCGATCCCCATGTCCCCGTTGTCGCAAACGAGTACCGTTTCATCCTTGGCATGGGTCGAAAAATCCTCGCGATGGAAGCGGCCGGGGTCCACCCAAGTGAAGGTTGTCCGACGCACGGTCAGATAGATGTCGGCAAGCGCCGGCGTGTCTTCCGCCCGCGCGGGTCTGATCGTCCACAGTCCTATCGATAGGCTCATGGATCGAGATTTAGCGATTACGCATGCGATTTCAATTCAGGCCTCTGTTTTGATGCTCACAACCGCGTTGAAGTCGGAAAAAAACTGTTGCGCAAGCTTTTTGGCGCTGGAAGCGATCAGGCGCGACCCGAGCTGAGCAATGCGCCCGCCAATCTCGCCCCTGGCTTCATATTGCAGGACGGTCTCGCTGTCGTCGGGCGTGAGGACCACGTCTGCGCCGCCCTTTGCGAAACCGGCAATGCCGCCCTTGCCTTCGGCTGATATGGTATAGCTCTCGGGTCCGTTGACGTTAGACAGCGTCACCTCGCCATTGAACGAGGCAGAAAGCGGCCCAACTCTCACCTTGAAGACGGCGACGAACTGCGTTGGCGAAATCCGCTCGAAGCTCTCGCACCTGGGGATGCATTGCTTGATGATCTCGGGATCGTTGAGGGCCACCCAAACCACGTCCCTCGGTGCGGCGATCCGCTCCTCCCCGGTCATGTCCACAGGCAATCCTCTCGTCAGGGTCCGTTCACGGCGGATAATCGCAGATTGGAAAGCGCTTTGCCAAGCGCCGCCCAGATGCTATTTGCTCGCTTACGTCAATATAGAGACAAGCATGGTGAAACACAGGGAAAGCCGGCCACGGTCTTCGGCCGCGCCGGGAAGAGCGCCGGGGAAAACGCCGGGGAAAGCGAATGACAGGCGTATCGACGCCGGCTTCAATCCTGGAAAGCTGCAGGCAAAGCCGTCACGCGACGAAAAGCATGCCGGCAGGCGCGGAGAGCGGGCAGCCGAGCCGCGCGAAACTGTTGCGGCCGCAAATCTGCCCGAACGCCCGCTGATCGCTCGCAGCGGCGACCGCCCATCAGAGCGCGTGCCCGTCATATTGGAATCCCTCGGCGCCGGTGATTTTCACCTGATCGACACCGGCAACGGCCTCAAGCTCGAGCAATATGGTCCCTATCGCATCGTCCGACCAGAAGCGCAGGCTCTTTGGCAGCCGACGGTACCGGCACATCTCTGGGACAATGCCGACGCGATATTCACCGGCGATACCGAGGAGGATGGCATGGGCCGCTGGCGCTTCCCTCGCCAAGTTCTCGGCGAGACATGGCCCTTGCAGCTGCTCGGCGTCGACTTTCTCGGCCGCTTCACCTCGTTCCGCCATGTCGGCGTCTTTCCAGAGCAGATCGTCCACTGGGACTGGATGAAACAACAGATAGAAGCGGCGAAACGGCCGCTGAAGGTGCTCAACCTGTTCGGTTATACCGGCGTCGCGTCGCTGGTTGCGGCGAGGGCCGGCGCCGAGGTCACCCATGTCGATGCGTCGAAGAAAGCCATCGGCTGGGGCCGCGAGAACCAGGCGCTCGGACGCATGGAAGATCTGCCGATCCGCTGGATCTGCGAGGACGCCATGAAATTCATCCTGCGCGAGGAGCGGCGCGGAAACACCTATGACATCATCCTGACCGATCCGCCGAAGTTTGGCCGCGGGCCCAACGGCGAGGTCTGGCATCTGTTCGAGCATTTGCCGATGATGCTCGACATCTGCCGTTCGTTGCTGTCGCCGAGCGCACTCGGCCTGGTGCTGACCGCCTATTCGATCCGAGCCAGCTTCTATTCGATCCACGAGCTGATGCGCGAGACGATGCGCGGCAGCGCCGGCGCCGTCGAATCCGGCGAACTCGTCATTCGCGAGGCGGGGCTTGACGGCAAGACGCCGGGCAGGGCCCTGTCGACATCTCTCTTCAGCCGCTGGGTACCCAAATGAGCAATGAATACCGCGAGGCCGGGCCGCGCAGGGTCGGACAGGTGAAGGAGGTGACCTCGCTTGCCAATCCGATCATCAAGGATATCAAGGCGCTGACGCAGAAGAAGTCGCGCGAGGAAACCGGCACCTTCATGGCCGAGGGCTTGAAGCTGGTCATCGACGCACTCGAGCTCGGCTGGACCATTCGCACCCTGGTCTATGCCAAGACGGCAAAGAGCAAGCCGCTGGTCGAGCAGATGGCGGCAAAGACGGTGGCGTCAGGTGGTCTCGTTCTCGAAGTCAACGAGAAGGTGCTGGTCTCGATCACCCGTCGGGACAATCCGCAGATGGTCGTCGGCATTTTCGATCAGCGCTGGAAACCGTTGAAGGATATCCGCCCTGCAAGCGGCGAGACCTGGGTCGCGCTGGACCGTGTCCGCGATCCGGGAAATCTCGGGACCATCATCCGCACCTGCGACGCCGCCGGTGCCTCGGGCGTGATCCTTGTCGGCGACGCCACGGATCCGTTTTCGCTTGAGACCGTGCGCGCGACGATGGGCTCCGTCTTCGCCGTGCCGGTCGCAAAGGCTACCCAGGAGGAATTCCTGGCGTGGAAAAAAACCGCCGGCGTCTCGGTCGTCGCCACCCATCTTGCCGGCGCCGTCGACTACCGTACCATCGACTACAAGAAGAAGCCGGTCGTCCTCCTGATGGGCAACGAGCAGTCCGGCTTGCCGGATGCACTCGCAAACCAGGCAGATGCGCTTGCACGTATACCGCAGGCAGGCCGTGCCGACAGCCTCAATCTGGCGGTCGCAACTGCCGTCATGCTTTTCGAAGCCCGCCGCCACGTCCTGACGCTTAGCGAGACCCGATGACTGCATTTACCTCCTCAAAGCCGGCACTCTTTTCCAGGCCGCTGCCGATCTCGATCTTCATCGTGCTTGCGGTCATTCTCGACCAGATCGTCAAGACCGCGGTCGATCGCTTTCTGCCCCTGCAGGAGGCGGTACCGGTCGTCCCGATGCTCGCCCTTTATCGGACCTACAATCTCGGCGTCGCCTTTTCCATGCTCTCCGGCATGGATGGCTGGTTGATCGTCGGTATGCGGCTTGTCATCGTCGCTTTCGTGATCTGGTTGTGGCGCCGGTCTGCAAAGGACCGCTGGCTGGCCCATCTCGGCTTTGCCCTGATCATCGCCGGCGCGCTGGGCAATCTGGTCGACCGCTTTCTCTATGGGCATGTGATCGACTACATCCTGTTTCATACCGATACATGGTCCTTTGCCGTCTTCAACCTGGCCGATAGTTTCATCAGCGTTGGCGCCGCCGCCGTCATTCTCGACGAGCTTCTGTTGCCGAAAAAAGGCGAAAACGTAAAATCTTAAGGATCTCCGGAAGGCATTTGGAAGGGTGCTCGTGTTAGCAACTGCGCATGAGCACTCTGTCGCATTTGCAGGAACGGCTTTCATCCGCCCTCACGAATGGGGCGCTGCGCGCGCGTGCTCCGGGCAATAGACCGCCAAAGAAATCCATGGACGACGAGCCTCTGGAAAGCCGGCAGGCTCCGGTCGTGTCGCCCCGGCGGGCGCCGCTCTTCGAACGTCTGTATCGCAACTGGCTCGGCGGCGGCGGCTTCATTGCCGGCGTGGTGATGTTTTCTGTCGGCTATAGTGGCGGGCCGCTGGCGCTTGCAGCCTTGCTTGGAGCCGTTGCCCTTGCCATCGTTCTGGTAGAGCTCGCTCGCAAATGGCGCCCAGTATTTGCCCGCCTCCGAACCCCTGAGGCCGCTGGCGGTAACGAGCACCATCACGACAGGAAATGGGAGCACGACGAGAACGCAAGCCTGCTCGCAACGATCCACGATGCACTTGGCGATATTGCCGTGACGCGCGGCCTTGATCGACGCGTCATCCGCGCCAATGCCACCTTCCGGAGGTTGACGGGCCAGGCGCGGCCGGAAGGCATGACCTGCGAAGAGATCGGCCTCGCCTTCCGCCCGGGCTCGGAGCCTCATCGTTTCGACGTCGAGCTGCCGACATCAGGGGGCCAGCGGATCTTTGTTTGGCACGATGTGACCAGCCGGGACCCCATTTCGGGCAAGCTGTTGATCGAGAGCATAGCCCGCGAGGTTACCGACGAGCGGATTGCCGCCCGCAACCGTGAGGAGGCGCGGATGAAGGCCGAATACAGCAGCGCTGCCAAGTCGCGCCTGCTTGCGACCGTTAGCCATGAAATCCGAACGCCTCTGTCGGGTATCCTCGGCATGAGCCACCTTCTGACACAGACACGCATGACCCTCGAACAGGCCAACTACCTGACCGGCATACGCCAGTCCGGCCATGCGCTGGTTCAGCTCGTCGAGGATCTGCTGGATTTCTCCACCATGGAGATCGGCCGTTTCGAGCTTCGTCCGCGTGCCGAATCCTTACGGAGGCTTCTTGAGAGCGTCGTTGAGATGCTTGCGCATCGGGCGCACGAAAAAGGCATAGAGATTGGCGCAACCGTCTCCGCCGACGTCCCCGAGCCGATGGATTTCGACCCCGCGCGATTGCGCCAGGTGCTTTTCAACATCATCGGAAACGCTGTCAAGTTTACCCAGACCGGCGGCGTCTTTGTTCGCGCCGGGATAGAGGCGGGCGACCTCGTCATCGTGGTGAGGGACAGCGGCCCCGGCATGACCGAGGACGAGCAGGCGCGCATCTTCGGCGAGTTCGAACAGGCCGGCAGCGTCGTTGAAAAGAGCGAAGGCACAGGGCTTGGCTTGGCGATCTCGGCCCGCATCATGCAGCAGTTCGGCGGGTCCATGAGCGTCGCCAGCGAGCTTGGCAGCGGTAGCGAATTCACCATCCGTTTTCCTGTCGCTATTTCCGAAGAGAACGGCGAGCGCGCCGCGCGCAAAAGCACGTTGGCTGGTGCGCGCGTTCTGCTGCTTGCCCCTGAAGGGGCTGCCAGCAGCGCCGTAGCGGATACGATCCGGACGCTTGGCGGCACCTGCAGCCTGCTCGAACCGGGTGACACGGGCCGTTTCGCATTGGATGCACTGGAACGAAGCGGAGACAGGCCGACCGACGTCATCGTCGATCATCGTATGGCGCCGCAATATATTCGCGAATTCGCAGATCGCCTCGAAAAGGCAGCTCCTGGCCTGCGCAAGATCTTCCTCGTCAATCCGGAAGAGCGCAGTGCCCGCCCGCTCGAGCTTTTCGATGCCTGGCTTATCCGTCCGCTGCGCGAGCAGTCCTTGATCGATGTTTTGCGCGGTCGGATGCGCGGTATGGAAAAGCGCGATGTGGCCAACGACGGTGCGCTCGACTTTGCAGCACTTTCAGCCGTCAAGGCGCCGAGCGGGCTTCATGTACTGCTTGCGGAAGACGATCCCGTCAATGCCATGCTGGTGCGCGCCGTGCTGGCAAAGGCCGGTCATGACGTTCACACGGTTGCGGATTTCGACAGCGTGCTCGACCGCGCCTGGGCAACAGGCGAAAACCGGCCCGACATCATCGTGACCGACCTTTCCATGCCGGGGGGCGATGGCCTGGATATGCTTGTCAGCTTGCGCTCGCATGAGCGTGCCACCGGTTCGCCTCCCATTCCCGTCATCGTCTTGACGGCGGACAGCCGCGAAGAAATCCGTCGTAACGCAGTGCTGAACGGCGCCAATTCGGTGATGGCAAAACCGGCCGATCCGGAACGCCTGGTTGCCGAGGTCTACGCCCTGACAGCCTTGACATTCAAGCGTATAGGGCACTATTGAAATCGCTACCTATTGACCGAATCCATGCTTTCACCGACCTATAAAGCAGGCACAGTTCTTGCTTTTGGCAGTGCAGCATGTCACTTTCTTGTCGTATAGATTTGCTTAATGGCGATTAGTTTAACCCGTAGAGGGGAGTCGCCATGTCCATCGAAGTGTTAAATCGCGAAGCTCAGGGCGAGACCGTTCAGACATCTAATAAATCGAGCGCGCCGGTGACCGGCGACGTGTTTGGTCGCATTGGCAATCTTGAAACTCGCCTTGCTAGGACAGAGCGCGAGATCGATGCCGCACAGGCTGTGCGCTATCGTGTATTCGTCGAGGAAATGAAGGCCAAATTGCCGCCGGACGCCATGCACCGCCAGCGTGATGTCGATAGCTGGGATGCGATCTGCGACCATCTGCTGGTGCTTGACCGCTCGATAGAGGGCGACACCGAGGACCAGATCGTCGGGACCTATCGTCTGCTGCGCCAGGAAGTCGCAATGGCCAATGGCGGATTTTATTCCGCCTCGGAGTTTGCGATCGACGGTCTTCTTGCCCGCCATGGAGACAAGCAATTCATGGAACTCGGCCGCTCCTGCGTGCTGCCGGCCTATCGTACCAAGCGCACCGTTGAATTGCTCTGGCAGGGAAACTGGGCCTATGCGCTGAAGCACGGTATGGGTGCGATGTTCGGCTGCGCCTCCTTTTCCGGCGTCCTTCCAGAGCAGCACGCGCTGGCGCTGTCGTTCCTTTACCACAATGTCCGCGCCAAGGATGAATGGGCCGTCGAGGCTCTGCCATCCCTGTCCCGCACCATGGATCTGATGCCGGTTGAAGCCATCAATGCGCGCAAGGCGCTGACCACACTGCCGCCGCTGATCAAGGGCTATCTTCGCCTCGGCGCGATGGTGAGCGGCAGTGCCGTGGTGGATCAGGCCTTCAACACGACCGACGTGCTGATTGTCCTGCCGATCGCCAGCATCTCCGATCGCTACGTAAACTATTACGGCGCCGACGCCGGACGTTTCGCGAGCTAGGGCAACTCCTGGAAAAGCGCGAAGCGGTTTGAACCACCGCTTCGCGTGATCGCGCGTGCCACAGGCATCGCTTCCCAAAGCTCTTGTGGGCGACAGGCCCTTCCCTTCGGATTGCTGTTGTCTTCAGTGACGGCACACGGATAGGGTGGCATCTCATTTTGGGAAGACAGCGCCTCCGTGAACGAACACTTTGCCACCAGCATCGACGCTTTCTCGGCCGCCGAGCTAGCCTCGGACGAAAGCCGTGCGTCGGCGACGCCGATGATGGAGCAGTATATCGAGATCAAGGCGAACAATCCCGGGTCGCTGCTGTTCTACCGCATGGGTGATTTCTACGAGCTGTTCTTCGAGGATGCCATCGACGCATCCCGCGCACTCGGCATCACCCTCACCAAACGCGGCCAGCACATGGGCCAGGACATCCGCATGTGCGGCGTGCCGGTCCATGCGGCTGACGACTATCTCCAGAGATTGATCTCGCTTGGCTTCCGCGTCGCCGTCTGCGAGCAGATCGAGGACCCGGCCGAAGCGAAGAAGCGCGGATCGAAGTCCGTGGTGAAGCGCAACGTGGTCCGTCTTGTCACCCCCGGCACGATCACCGAGGAAAAGCTGCTTTCGCCATCGGAATCCAACTATCTCATGGCGCTGACGCGTATTCGCGGCGCCGCGGAGGCCCAGTTGGCGCTTGCCTGGATCGATATCTCGACAGGCGTTTTCCGGCTGGCGGAGACGGACACATCGCGGCTTTTGGCCGATATTCTGAGGATCGATCCCCGCGAACTGATCGTCCCGGACACGATGTTCTACGATCCGGAGCTGAAACACGTATTCGATACGCTGGGCCGAACGGCCGTTCCGCAGCCGGCGGTTCTTTTCGACAGCGCCAGCGCCGAGGGCCGCATCACCCGCTATTTCGGCGTCGCGACGCTCGATGGCTTCGGGACCTTCTCGCGTGCCGAGCTTGCCGCCGCCGCTGCTGCCGTTGCCTATGTTGAGAAGACGCAGATTTCTGAGCGCCCGCCGCTAGGCTTGCCCGAGCGCGAGAGCGCTGCCTCCACCCTGTTCATCGATCCGGCGACCCGCGGCAATCTCGAGCTTGCCCGCACGCTTTCCGGCGATCGCAACGGCTCGCTGCTGAAGGCGATCGACCGCACCGTGACCGGCGGTGGCGCCCGTCTCCTTGCCGAGCGGCTGATGTCGCCCTTGACCGACCCCGCACGGATCAATCAGCGACTGGATTCGATCGGCTTCCTCCTGGAGGAGCCCTCCCTCTGTGGCGAGCTACGCGATGCGCTGAAGCAGGTTCCCGATATGCCGCGCGCCTTGTCGAGACTGGCGCTCGATCGTGGCGGCCCGCGCGATCTCTCCGCAATCCGCCAGGGGCTCGGCGCGGCGGCATCGGTTGCAAAATTGCTTGGCGGCGCCCTGTTGCCGGTGGAACTCGACGATGCACTTTTCGGGTTGAGAGCGCTGCCCGCCGAGCTCGAAGCCATGCTCGGCGCCATGCTTGCCGACGAACTGCCGCTGTTGAAGCGCGAAGGAGGCTTTCTGCGGCAAGGCGCAAATGGCGAACTTGACGAGGTCCGCGCGTTGCGCGACCAGTCGCGCCGGGTGATCGCCGGGTTGCAGCTTCAATATGCCGAGGAGACCGGCATCAAATCGCTAAAGATCAAGCATAACAACGTGCTTGGATATTTCATCGAAGTGACGGCTGGAAATGCCGGTTCGATGATCGATACCGCGGAAGCCAAGGCCCGCTTCATCCATCGCCAGACCATGGCCAACGCCATGCGTTTCACCACGACCGAACTTGCCGATCTCGAAAGCCGGATCGCCAACGCCGCCGACAAGGCGCTGACGATCGAACTCGAGGCCTTCGATCGGATGGTGGGAGCTGTCGTCGGCGAGGCCGAGGCGATAAAGGCCGGAGCACGGGCGCTCGCGATTGTCGATGTCGCGTCCTCCTTGGCATTGCTGGCGGAGGAACAGGCGTATTGCCGGCCTGCGGTGGACGACAGCAAGATGTTTTCGATCACCGCGGGCCGGCATCCGGTGGTCGAGCAGGCCCTGCGGCGACAGGCAGGCGGGCCCTTCGTTGCCAATAATTGCGACCTGTCACCGCATGAGGCGGGCAAGGATGGCGCTATCTGGCTTCTGACCGGCCCCAACATGGGCGGCAAGTCGACCTTCCTGCGGCAGAACGCTTTGATCGCCATCATGGCGCAGATGGGCTCGTTCGTGCCTGCATCCTCTGCCCATATCGGTATTGTCGACCGCTTGTTTTCCCGGGTCGGCGCCTCGGACGATCTGGCGCGAGGCCGGTCGACCTTCATGGTCGAAATGGTCGAGACCGCAGCGATCCTCAATCAGGCGACGGACCGCTCGCTGGTCATCCTCGATGAGATCGGCCGGGGCACCGCCACCTTCGACGGATTGTCCATCGCCTGGGCGTCCGTGGAACACCTCCACGAGGTCAATCGCTGCCGTGGGCTTTTCGCCACCCACTTCCATGAGTTGACGGTGCTGTCCGAAAAACTCGGGCGCCTTTGCAATGCCACGATGAGGGTCAAGGAATGGGACGGCGAGGTGATCTTCCTGCATGAGGTCGGTCCGGGGGCCGCCGACAGGTCCTACGGCATTCAGGTCGCGCGGCTCGCCGGTCTGCCGGCATCTGTCGTTTCGCGCGCCCGGGATGTACTGACGCGGCTGGAAGATGCCGACAGGAAAAACCCCGCGAGCCAGTTGATCGACGACCTGCCGCTCTTCCAGGTCGCGGTCAGGCGCGAGGAGGCGCGCGGGCCACGCGGAGCCTCAAAAGTGGAAGAGACATTGAAAGCGCTCGACCTCGACGATATGACGCCACGCGGCGCACTCGATGCGCTGTACGATCTGAAGAAAAAGCTAAATCAGGCCGGTTAATTTCGGCACCGCAGGACGTCAAGCATGCACATCGAAAATCTTCTGAGCGAGGTTCGTAACCTCTCCGATCGGTTCTCTCCAATCGAAGCCCTGCACAAGACCAGCGAAGGCAGCGAGCCCGTCGAATGGAACAGCGCACGTGGGCTGCTGGACATCGTGATCGCCTGCGGCAGGATTTCCGACATCAGCACGAAGATATCGAAGGCGGGCTATTGGGAGTGCGACCGCGATCTCTTGATGAAGATTGGCGCCCAGTCGCGGCAGATTCTATATCACATAAATGACATGAAACTTTCCGATTTGAACGCCCAGCGTTGAGGGCGGTGCTATCGCGCTGGCAATCGCCAGACCGCGGTCGTTGACCTTGAAGATCAATTGATTACCTTCGTCAAATCTAAAGGGTCGGGTTTATATTATGCCTGTGTCAATTGCCGGGCAAAAGGGCTATAGCGCATGCAGACGAAAAGACAGGTGCGCCAGGAAGTGGCCTCAGGCAACGATCAGGACCTAAGTCGGCCCCGTATGGCGACGAATGATACCGATTTTTCCGACATCCTCGATGTCGCCGCCTTAAGGGCGGAATGCAAGGCGCTTGTCGAGCACTACGGTGCGAAGAAGGACGAGCTTCGAGGCGCGTTGCTGGCCGTCCTGAAGAAGGCGAGCCAGGATGGTCGCGAAAAGGCAAAGACCTTGCTTTTCGAAGATGGCAGCGGGCTCAGATGCGCCTACAGGATTTCCTGGCTGCAGGATCAGCTGATCACCGTGCTCTACGATTTCGTCGTCGGGCATATCTTTGCCAAGCAGAAGGACAGGTTTGCGATCACAGCGGTTGGCGGCTATGGCCGCGATACGCTGGCGCCCGGCTCCGACATCGATCTTTTGTTCCTCTTTCTGCCAAAGCCGGAGGACGACACCCACAAGGCCGTCGAATTCATTCTCTACGTCCTCTGGGACATGGGCTTCAAGGTCGGCCATGCGACGCGCACCGTCGATGAATGCATCCGGCTGTCGAAGTCGGACATGACCATCCGCACCGCGATTCTCGAAATGCGCTACATCTGCGGCCTGGAGCAGCTCGCCCGCGAGCTGGAAACGCGCTTCGACAAGGAAGTCGTCACCAATACCGGCCCGGAATTCATCGCCGCGAAGCTTGCCGAGCGCGACGAGCGCCATCGCAAGGCCGGCGATACGCGCTATCTTGTCGAGCCCAACGTCAAGGAGGGCAAGGGCGGCCTGCGCGACATGCACACGCTGTTCTGGATCTCGAAATATTATTACCACGTGCGTGACCCGGCCGAGCTCGTAAAGCTCGGCGTATTGTCGCGCCAGGAATATCACCTGTTCATGAAGGCGGAGGACTTCCTCTGGGCGGTCAGGTGCCACATGCATTTCCTCACCAACAAGGCTGAGGAGAGGCTTTCCTTCGATATCCAGCGCGAGATCGCCGCAGCGCTAGGCTACAATCCCCGGCCCGGCCTGTCGGCCGTCGAGCGTTTCATGAAGCACTACTTCCTTGTTGCCAAGGACGTGGGCGACCTGACGCGGATTCTTTGCGCAGCGCTCGAGGATCAACAGGCGAAAGCGACGCCCGGCCTTACCGGCGTCCTCAGCCGCTTTGCCCATCGTTCGCGGAAGATCCCGGGCTCCATCGAATTCGTGGAGGATCGCGGCCGTATCGCGCTTGCCAATCCCGATGTCTTCAAGCGCGATCCTGTAAGCCTCATCCGCCTGTTTCACGTCGCCGACATCAACGGCCTTGAATTTCATCCAGACGCTCTAAAGCGCGTGACGCGCTCGCTTTCGCTGATCGACAATGAGCTACGCGACAACGAAGAGGCCAACAGGCTGTTTCTTGCGATCCTGACCTCCAGGCGCGATCCGGCGCTCATCCTGCGCCGGATGAACGAGGCGGGTGTGCTTGGCCGCTTCATTCCGGAGTTTGGCAAGATCGTCTCGATGATGCAGTTCAGCATGTATCATCATTACACGGTCGACGAACACCTGATCCGGGCAGTTGACGTGCTTTCGGAAATCGACAAGGGCAAGGCCAACGACATCCACCCCCTCGTCAATCAGCTGATGCCGGGTATCGAGGATCGGGATGCGCTCTATGTCGCCGTCCTGCTGCACGATATAGCCAAGGGCCGCCAGGAAGACCATTCCATCGCCGGCGCCAAGGTCGCACGCAAGCTCGGGCCGCGCTTCGGGCTTTCCCCGAAGCAGACCGAGCTCGTCGTCTGGCTGGTCGAAGAGCACCTGACGATGTCGATGGTCGCCCAGACGCGCGACCTGACCGACCGCAAGACCATCACCGATTTTGCCGATCGCGTGCAGTCCCTCGAACGCTTGAAGATGCTGTTGATCCTGACGGTCTGTGATACGCGCGCCGTCGGCCCTGGCGTCTGGAATGGCTGGAAAGGCCAACTTCTGCGCACGCTTTATTATGAGACCGAGCTGCTGCTCGCAGGCGGCTTTTCCGAAGTCTCGCGCAAGGAGCGGGCGAAATCCGCTGCCGATGCGTTGTTCAATGTGCTCTCCGACTGGAGCCAGAAGGACCGCAAGACCTATAGCAAGCTCCATTATCAGCCATACCTACTCTCCGTGCCGCTGGAAGACCAGGTACGCCACACGCAGTTCATCCGCCAGACCGACAAGGCCGGGCAGGCACTGGCGACCATGGTGCGCACCGACAGTTTCCACGCCATCACCGAGATCACGGTGCTCTCGCCCGACCATCCGCGTCTCTTGACGGTCATCGCCGGCGCATGTGCTGCGGCAGGCGCCAATATCGCTGACGCGCAGATCTTCACCACATCGGACGGCCGGGCGCTCGACACCATCCATATCAACCGCGAGTTTTCCGACGACGCCGACGAACTGCGCCGCGCCGCCACCATCGGCAAGATGATCGAGGACGTGCTCTCCGGCCGCAAGCGCCTGCCTGAAGTCATCGCCACGCGGACCAAGAACCGTCGCAAGAACAAGGCATTCGTCATACCGCCATCGGTGACGATGTCGAACACGCTGTCGAACAAGTTCACGGTCATCGAGGTCGAGTGCCTTGACCGAACCGGCCTTCTTTCCGAAATCACCGCGGTGTTGTCGGATCTGTCGCTGGATATCCAGTCGGCTCGCATCACTACCTTTGGCGAAAAGGTCATCGACACGTTCTACGTCACCGATCTCGTCGGGCAGAAAATCACCAACGACAACAAGCGGGGCAATATTATCGCGCGGCTGAAGGCTGTCATGGCAGGGGAGGAGGACGAGTTGCGTCAGCGTATGCCGTCCGGAATTATCGCGCCTTCCAACACCCGTTTGCTGAACGCTGATAAGAAAGCCGGTTCCGCAGCATGAGTCTTGTCAGGAAATTCGCAACGGTCGGCGGAGCCACGCTTGGCAGCCGCATTTTCGGGTTCGCCCGCGAAACGCTGATGGCTGCGGCGCTCGGGACGGGTCCGATGGCCGACGTCTTCTATGCCGCCTTCCGCTTTCCCAACCTCTTCCGCCGCCTTTTTGCCGAGGGTGCTTTCAACGCTGCCTTCGTGCCACTCTTTGCCAAGGAGATCGAGGCAAACGGCATCGAAGGGGCAAAGCGTTTCTCCGAGGAAGTCTTCGGTGTCCTGTTCTCGGTGCTCTTCCTGATCACGGTCGTCATGGAACTGGCGATGCCGCTGCTCGTGCGCTGGATCATCGCCCCGGGCTTTGCCGACGATGCCGGCAAGTTCGACCTGACGGTTCGGCTGGCAGCAGTCATGTTCCCCTATCTGATGTCGATGTCGCTGACGGCGATGATGAGCGGTATGCTGAATTCGCTCCATCATTTCTTTGCCGCTGCCGTCGCACCGATTTTCCTCAATATCGTGATGATCGCCGCCCTGTTCTACGCGATCTACTATGGTTCCGATCCTCTGGCCACAGCCTGGTATCTGTCCTGGTCGGTCCTGGTCGCTGGCGTGCTCCAACTCGCCGTTGTCTATATCGGCGTGCGTCATGCCGGCATCAACATCGGCTTGCGCTTTCCGCGTTTCACGCCGAATGTCCGACGCCTTCTGGTCCTTGCAGTGCCCGCCGCCATAACAGGCGGGGTCACCCAGATCAATCTTGTGATCGGCCAAGCCATAGCCTCCAGCAAGGAGGGCGCAATCGCCGCCTTGCAATATGCCGATCGCATCTATCAATTGCCGCTGGGCGTCGTCGGCGTTGCGGTCGGGGTCGTGCTCCTGCCGGAGCTTGCCCGCGCGCTGAAGTCCGGTCACGAGCGGGAAGCTGCCAATATCCAGAACAGGTCGATCGAATTTGTGCTGTTCCTGACCCTTCCGGCCGCCGTCGCCCTGTGGCTGCTGTCCGATGACATCATCCGCGTGCTCTACGAGCGCGGCGCGTTTTCCGAGAACAATACGGCGCTCGTCGGTTCTATCCTTGCCATTTTCGGCCTGGGCTTGCCGGGCTTTGTTTTGATCAAGGCGCTCCAGCCCGGCTTTTATGCTCGGGAGGACACGAAGTCGCCGATGCGTTTCACCGGCATCGCAGTCTTTGTCAATTCGGCCCTTTCAATTCTGCTTTTTCCCCTGCTTGCCGAGCGCGGTATCGCGTTGGCAGAGGCGGTCGCGGGATGGATCAACACGGTGCTGCTCCTGGTCACGCTTCTGCGCCGCGGCCATCTGACATGGGAATGGGCGCTTGCCCGTCGCACCGGCTTGTTGCTGGTGTCCTCAGGCGTTATGGGTGGGGTGATCGTCTATCTGCTTCATCGCTGGGAGCCGCTGCTCGCCACGGGTTCGTCATTGGTGACAAAGACCGGCATCTTGACCTTGCTCATACTGATCTCGATGGTCGTGTATTTCTTCGTCGCCTTCCTGATCGGCGGCGTCGATGTGAGCATGATCCGCCGTAATCTGAACCGCAAGCCACCGGCCGCGAAACCGGCCGGCGCGACCGCAGCAGACGACAAGCAGCCCTGACCTTTAGGGAGCGACAAGCGCAATGACCCGACAATCCATCTTTCTGGTCACCCTCGTCGTCGATACCTACGATCGCGCCAAGGCTTTCTACTGTGACGCGCTCGGCTTCGAGTGCGTGCAGGACGAGGTGTTGCCGGAAGGCAAGCGCTGGGTGGTGGTAAGGCCCGCGGGCGGGGAGGGCGCCGCCTTGTTGCTGGCCGAGGCTGCCGGCGAAAAGCAGAAGGTGGCGATCGGCAACCAAGCAGGCGGACGAGTCGGCTTCTTCTTGAAGACTGAGGACTTCGCCCGCGATCACGCCGCAATGTTGGCAAAGGGCGTTCGCTTTGTCGAGGAGCCGCGGCGCGAGGACTATGGCACCGTGGCCGTCTTTGCCGATCCCTACGGCAACACCTGGGACCTCATCCAACACGCTTGAGCAATGACATCGGTGCTAGCCACTTGATTGCATGGCGCGCGCCGTGCATAAGCCCGCCGAACGACCAAGGAAGGGCGCAAGCCCGAGCCAAGGCCCTCCACCAGCCTTTTGAGGACGACATGACCGAATTCAAGAAACTCGTATTCTCCGGCGTGCAGCCGACCGGCAATCTGCACCTCGGCAATTATCTCGGCGCGATCAAGAAATTCGTGGCGCTGCAGGAAAACAATGATTGCATCTATTGCGTCGTCGACCTGCATTCGCTGACCGCCCAGTTGGTTCATGACGACCTGCCGGGCCAGATCCGCTCGATTGCCGCGGCCTTCATCGCCTCGGGTATCGATCCCAAAAAACATATCGTCTTCAATCAGTCCGCCGTGCCGCAGCATGCCGAGCTTGCCTGGATCTTCAACTGCGTCGCCCGCATTGGCTGGATGCAGCGCATGACCCAGTTCAAGGACAAGGCCGGCAAGGATCGTGAAAACGCGTCTCTCGGCCTGCTCGCCTATCCGAGCCTGATGGCAGCGGATATCCTCGTCTACCGTGGCACCCATGTGCCGGTCGGCGATGATCAGAAGCAGCATCTGGAACTTGCGCGCGACATCGCCCAGAAGTTCAACATCGACTATATGGAGCATATCCGCCAAACCGGCTATGGCATCGACACGGTGGTCGGTGAAGAGCCGATCCATGCGTTCTTCCCGCTCGTCGAGGCGCTGATCGATGGGCCGGCTCCGCGCGTGATGTCCTTGAAGGACGGCACCAAGAAGATGTCGAAGTCCGATCCGTCTGATCTCTCGCGCATCAACCTGATGGACGACGAAGAGGCGATTTCGAAGAAGATCCGCAAGGCGAAAACCGATCCGGACGGTCTGCCGAGCGAGATCGCCGGCCTTGCCGGACGCGCAGAGGCCGACAATCTCGTCGGTATCTATTCGGCTCTCGCCGAAAAGACCAAGGCGGAAGTCCTGACCGAGTTCGGCGGCCAGCAGTTCTCGGTCTTCAAGCCGGCGCTCGTCGATCTGGCTGTCAGCAAGCTGGCGCCCATTACCGGCGAAATGCGCAGGCTGATGGACGATACCAGCCATATCGACGCCATCCTGCGCGATGGCGGCGAGCGGGCGCGAGCCCGCGCCGAGGTCACGATGAAGCAGGTTCGCGACATCATCGGCTTCGTTTACTAAGGCATATGCACTTCTCTTCTCCCCACGGGGAGAAGATGTCCGACAGGACAGTTGAGGGGAGGAGCGAGGCGACACCCCGGCGATTGACGTTGGGCAGAATATGTCGAGTCACCCCCTCATGCGGCCCTTCCGGCCACCTTCTCCCCGCTGGGGCGAAGGAAAAGTTGAGGGCTTGCAAAATCTCTTTTTCGGGTGTCAGAGTCCGCGCATGGTATCAAAGCGACTTTCACGGCTCGAGGGCCATCGCCGCAAATTCATGGCGGTGATTGACGGAACACCCGAATGCCAGCGCGCCGTGCACTATGCCGGCCGGCGGGCCAAGAATTCCAATGGCGGTCTCGTCCTTCTCTACGTCATCCCCGACGGCGATTTCCAGCAATGGCTCGGCGTCGAGGAGATCATGCGGGCCGAGGCGATGGAAGAAGCGCAGGCCGTTGTTGCCAAATCCGCCCAGATCGTCCGCGAGACGATCGGCATCGATCCGGAGATCGTCATTCGCGAGGGTGCGGTCGCCGAGCAGATCAACGCCGTCATCGAGGAGGATCGCGACGTGGCGCTTCTCGTGCTCGCGGCGGGGTCGGCCAAGGAAGGCCCGGGACCGCTCGTCTCCTCGGTTGCCGGTCGCGGTGCGGCCTTTCCGATCCCGGTGACGGTGTTGCCGGACTCGTTGACCAACGAGGAAATCGACGCGCTCAGCTGATCCGCCATTGTCGCCCATGCTGCTTTTCCTGAGTGTCATGCTCTTGAATGCGGTTTCAAATGGGCCTATTTTCTTTTGAAGAGTTCTAAAGACGGTGCCGCGACGTTTTGTGCCCGCCGCATGGAGATGACGATGTTCATACAGACCGAAGCCACGCCGAACCCGGCGACGCTGAAATTCCTCCCCGGCAAGGTGGTCATGGAGAACGGCACGGCGGAGTTCCGTAGTGCGGAAGACGCGGAAGTCTCTCCATTGGCATCTCGGATTTTCGATATCCCCGGCGTCAGCGGTGTCTATTTCGGCTATGATTTCATTTCCGTATCCAAGGACGACCAGGAGTGGCAGCACCTGAAGCCGGCCATTCTCGGCTCCATCATGGAGCATTTCATGTCCGGCAAGCCGGTCATGAGCAGCCCGTCATCCACGGAAGCAGACGACCTCGGCGACGAATTCTTCGATGCCGGCGACGAATCGATCGTGCTGACCATCAAGGAACTGCTTGAGACCCGCGTTCGCCCGGCCGTTGCCCAGGATGGCGGCGACATCACCTTCCGCGGCTTCAAGGACGGCAAGGTCTACCTGAACATGAAGGGTTCCTGCGCCGGCTGCCCGTCGTCGACAGCAACACTGAAGCATGGCGTGCAGAACCTGCTTCGCCACTTCGTTCCGGAAGTGCAGGAAGTCGAAGCCGTCTGATTTCGGCCCGCTTGGAATTATGATATGATCGTATTGGCGCTCGACACGGCTGGTGTGGATTGCGCTGCCGCTGTCTATGACAGCGGCACTGGTTCTGTGCTTGGGGAGGTCACGGAAACGATCGGGCGGGGGCATGCGGAACTTCTGATGGCGATCATCGACCGAGCGCTGGCGAAAGCTGGCGTGGCTCTGCAATCCGTCGATCGTATCGCCGTATCCATCGGCCCAGGCTCCTTCACCGGCATTCGTGTCGGCGTTGCCGCAGCGCGCGGCTTTTCCCTTTCCCTCGGCATTCCGGCCGTCGGCGTCACGACGCTCGAGGTGCTCGCGGCTGGCCATCGTCAAGCAAATCCGGGACGACCCGTACTTGCAGCGATGGATGCCAAGCGCGGCGAGGTCTATCTGCAGCGCTTTGACGGCGATCGACGCGCCCTTGGCGAACCGCAGGCAGCGATTGTTGAGGATGCCAAAGCGATTGCGGCTGCGTTCGACGGCGACATCATCGGTTCCGGCGCATATTTTTTGAAGGATGGCTCGCCTCAACAGGTGGGCGACCGGTTCCCGATCGGCATTATCGCCAGGCTCGGCGCTGATGCAGCGGTCGGCGAAAAGCCGAAGCCACTTTATTTGCGCGGACCGGATGTCCGGCCGCAGGCGGGATTTGCGGTTGCCCGGATATGACGATACTGGAATCCTACCTTACGCTGAAGCCTGAATACGAGATTGTAGCGATGGGCTCGCAGGATTGCGCCGAGGTGTCGGCCCTGCATGGCTTGCGGTTCGCCAAGCCATGGGGCGCTGGCGAGTTTCACAGCCTGCTGTCCCAAGAGCCGGTATTCGGCTTCGTCGCGCGCCAGACCAACGCCATCCTCAGGAAGCCGCTGCCCGGCTTCGTGCTCGCGCGCCAGGTGGCGGGGGAGGCGGAAATACTGTCGATTGCCGTTCATCCGAAGCTTGGGCGTACGGGTCTCGGCTGGCGGCTGATGCAGGCCGCGATGCGCGAAGCTCGCGCGCTTGGTGGCGAGACGATGTTTCTTGAGGTCGACAGTGGCAACCTTGCCGCACTCGGCCTTTACCGCAAACTCGGTTTCGAGAAGGTTGGCGAACGCCAAGCCTATTATGTCGACGAAAAGGGCCAGCAGTCTTCGGCGCTTGTCATGCGCCGCGTTCTTCGTTAGTCCCTATTGCGAACGAAGCTTGAAGACTGCATTCCATGACAGATATCGCCAAATCGCTTGAGGAACTTTGTGCCCAACGCGGCATGCGCATGACAGACCAGCGTCGCGTGATCGCCAAGATCATCGAGGAGTCCGAGGATCACCCCGATGTCGAGGAACTTCACCGGCGCTCCGTGCACGTCGATGCAAAGATTTCCATCTCGACGGTCTATCGGACGGTAAAGCTGTTCGAGGATGCCGGCATCATTGCCCGCCATGATTTCCGTGATGGCCGCTCGCGCTACGAGACCGTGCCTGAAGAGCATCACGACCATCTGATCGATCTGAAAACCGGCACGGTGATCGAGTTCCGCTCCGCGGAAATCGAGGCGCTCCAGGAGCGCATCGCTCGCGAACACGGCTTCCGACTGGTGGATCATCGCCTTGAACTTTATGGCGTTCCGCTGAAGAAAGACGAGCGCTGAGATCATGGCGGCGCTTCAGGAGCAATCGACTTGATGACCCGGCTGCGCCTCGGCTGTGCCGCCGTCGTCATCGCTCTTGCCAGCCTCATTCTCCTGCCCCTCCAGTGCCTTTGCCTTTATTTCGATTGGCGACTGCGGCGCTACCTCCCGCGGCTGTGGCATCGCATCGTCTGCTACTGGCTGGGGATCCGCATCCGCGTCCACGGCGGCCTGGAGAAGCGGCGGCCGTTGATGCTGGCCTCGAACCATTCCTCCTGGATGGATATATTGGTGCTGTCGACCGTCGCGGACGTCGCCTTCATCGCCAAATCCGAAGTCCGCGATTGGCCGGTCTTCGGCCAGTTCGCCCGACTGCAGAAGAGCGTCTTCATTGAGCGCCAGCAAAAGCGCAAGACCGGTCATCAGGTGAACGAAATCGCGGACCGAATGGCCGGCGGCGAAATCATGGTGCTTTTTCCGGAGGGAACGACCTCGGACGGCAATCGGCTCTTAGAGGTCAAGTCGTCGCTGTTTGGCGCGGCTGCCGCCGCCCTGCCGCAAGCACCTGACGGCATCGTCTATGTTCAGCCGGTCGCCGTGGCCTACACCGGGGTCTATGGTGTCCCGATGGGGCGCTATTATCGCCCGCTCGCTGCATGGCCGGGAGACATCGAGCTGCTGCCGCACCTGAAGGATATCCTGGCTGTTGGCGCGATCGAGGTCGAGGTGTGCTTTGGCGAGGCCGTCGAATACAGCGCCGATACCAACAGGAAACAGGTCAGCGTCGATGTTGCCGACCGCATCCGAGCCATGCTTTCGGACAGGCTCCTTGGCCGGCCTCTATCCTAGCCCGAAGATTTCGATTTTCTCCGCTGCGAAAAGACACTAAATAGCGGCCATGACCCAGGACAGCGCAATTCTCAATGCCCCGGAGGAAAACCTCCTCGATGGCTCCAACAGCCGCAAGGTCTTCATCAAGACCTATGGCTGTCAGATGAACGTCTATGACTCGATCCGCATGAGCGATGCGTTAGCAAGCGACGGCTATGAGCAGACCGAAGATATGGAACAGGCCGACCTTGTTCTCTTGAATACCTGCCACATCCGCGAGAAAGCGGCCGAAAAGGTCTATTCGGCGCTCGGACGCCTGCGCGACATGAAGAAGCGCAAGGCTGCCGACGGCCGCGAAATGATGATCGGCGTCACCGGATGCGTTGCCCAGGCCGAAGGCGAGGAAATCCTTCGCAGAGCGCCCGCGGTCGACGTCGTCATAGGGCCGCAAACCTATCATCGGTTGCCCGAGGCGCTGCGCCGCGCCCAGCAAGGCGAGCGCGTGGTCGATACGGAATATGCGATCGAGGACAAGTTCGAGCATTTGCCGGCCGCCGAAAAGTCGAAAACCAGGGCGCGTGGGGTCACCGCCTTTCTGACCGTGCAGGAAGGGTGCGATAAATTCTGCACCTTTTGCGTGGTTCCCTACACTCGCGGCTCCGAGGTCTCGCGGTCCGTCGGGCAGATTGTCGACGAAGCGCTGAGACTGGTGGACGGCGGCGTACGCGAAATCACGCTTCTTGGCCAAAACGTCAATGCCTGGCACGGCAAGGGGCCGAGCGGCGAGGAATGGAGCCTTGGCGATCTTCTTTATCGATTGGCCGAAATCCCGGGTCTTGCAAGGTTGCGCTATACCACCAGCCATCCGCGCGACATGGACGACAGGCTGATCGGCGCCCACGCGGACCTGAGAGCCCTGATGCCCTATCTGCATCTCCCGGTCCAGTCGGGTTCAAACCGCATTTTGAAGGCCATGAACCGACGTCATACGACCGCCGAATATCTGGCTTTGATCGCGAGAATCCGCGCGGCCCGTCCCGATATCGCTCTTTCGGGCGACTTCATTGTCGGCTTCCCGGGGGAGACAGACGAGGATTTTGAGGATACACTCGGGCTTGTGGAAGATGTGCGCTATGCACAGGCCTTCTCGTTTAAATATTCAACGCGTCCGGGAACACCCGGCGCGGAGCTGAAAGACCAGGTGCCGGAAGAAATCAAGGCGGAACGGCTGGAACGATTGCAGGCTCTGCTCCTGAAGCAGCAGCATGACTTCGCCGAAACATGCGTCGGCAAAGTCGTCGATGTGTTGCTTGAAAAGCCCGGCCGCATGCCCGGACAGATCATCGGACGCTCTCCCTGGCTCCAGTCTGTGAATGTTGATGCAAAAGCATCGCAAATCGGTGACATTATAAACGTACGAATCATCGGAACCAGCACGAACAGCCTTTTTGGCGAAGTGGTGTAGGTTTCAGATCTGCAAAGGAGCTCGACCGCTTGAACGGACAAGAATTGGTTTCCTCTTCACCGCGCCAGCCCCGCATCGCAAGCGACGCCAATCACTTTGTCCTGACGTTCGAGAACAATAGGTTCGCCAGCGAACTTTTTGGTCAGTTCGATCAGAACCTGAAGCTTCTCGAAGAGCGGTTGCATATCGACGCTCGCGCCAGGGGCAATTCCGTGGTGATTACCGGCGACGTTTTGGCAACCAATCAGGCTCGCCGCACCCTCGACTATCTCTATGACAAGCTCCAGAAGGGCGGTAGCGTGGAACAATCCGACGTGGAAGGCGCGATCCGCATGGCGGTTGCCGCCGACGACCAGCTCACACTTCCGACTATGGAGAAAAAAGCCAAATTGACGATGGCGCAGGTTTCCACCCGCAAGAAGACCATTGTTGCCCGCACGCCGACGCAGGACGCCTATCTCCGGGCGCTCGAGCGTTCTGAGCTCGTCTTCGGCGTAGGCCCCGCCGGCACCGGCAAAACCTATCTAGCCGTCGCCCAGGCAGCCCAGTTGCTGGAGCGCGGCGCCGTCGACAAGATCATCCTCACCCGTCCGGCCGTCGAAGCCGGCGAGCGCCTCGGCTTCCTGCCGGGCGACCTGAAGGAAAAGGTCGATCCGTACCTGCGGCCGCTTTATGACGCACTCTACGACATGATGCCGGGTGACAAGGTCGAGCGGGCCATGACCGCCGGTGTCATCGAAATCGCGCCTCTGGCCTTCATGCGCGGTCGGACGCTTGCCAATGCTGCCATCATTCTCGACGAGGCGCAGAACACCACGTCGATGCAGATGAAGATGTTCCTGACGCGTCTTGGCGAAAATTCGCGAATGATCATCACCGGCGACCCGAGCCAGATCGACCTGCCGCGCGGCGTCAAATCCGGACTGGTCGAGGCGCTGCAGCTTTTGAACAGCGTCGAGGGCATCTCGGTCATTCGCTTCAAGGATAGCGACATCGTGCGCCACCCGCTGGTTGCCCGTATCGTCAGGGCTTATGACGCGACCTATGCGACGCCGATCGATGGCGAAGAGGCTGAACGTCAGAACTGATGCCCGACCCGGATCATATCGCCGAACTCGACATTCAGATCGGCATCGAAGAGGGTGACTGGCCTTCAGAGGAGGCGTTGCAGGCGCTGGTCGAGCGCGTTCTCGGCGAGGCTGCGGCATATCTGTGCACAGAGGTGGGCCAGCCGTTTCCAAAGCTTGCGACGGAACTGTCGCTGGTTTTCACCGACGATGCCTCGATCCGCGAGATCAACGCGGAATGGCGGGACCAGGACAAGCCGACAAACGTCCTGTCTTTCCCTGCATTTCCGCTGAAGCCGGGCGGCATGCCGGGGCCGATGCTCGGCGATATCGTCATCGCCCGGGAGACGGTCGAGCGCGAAGCCGTCGATCTCGGCAAGAGCTTCGACGACCATCTCACCCATCTTATGATCCATGGTTTCTTGCATCTGTTCGGCTACGACCATATGAATATTGCAGAAGCCGAAGTTATGGAGGGGCTCGAGACTCGCATTTTGGCGGGCTTTGGCCTATCTGATCCCTATGCGGGTCAAGACCCGGTCTGATTAGGAACCATGAGCGACTTTACAGCGAAGCCGGCCGCAGAGGCCAAAGACGGAGCAGACGCTTCCTCGTCCGACGACGCGGGCAGTAGTAACGGCAGGCAGGGTGGACGATCGCAGTCTTCCTTCTGGTCGCGTGCCGCACGCATCTTGCGCCCCGCCCAGGGCTCGCGCATTCGCGAGGATCTCGCCGATGCGCTAATGACCAATTCAGCCGATGATGATGCCTTCTCGCCTGATGAGCGGGCAATGCTGCACAATATTCTGCGCTTCCGCGAGGTCCGTGTCGCCGACGTCATGGTGCCGCGGGCCGATATCGAGGCAGTCGATCAGAACCTGACCATCGGCGAGCTGATGATCCTCTTCGAGGAATCCGGCCGTTCACGTATGCCGGTTTATTGCGATACGCTGGATGACCCGCGCGGCATGGTCCACATTCGCGACCTGCTGTCCTATGTCGCCAAGCAGGCGCGCAACAAGCGCCGGGGCCCTGCGAAGGCGGCACCAGCCTCCGCTCAAGCTGAAGCGGCTCTCGAGAAAGCGGAAAAGGCGCCGCGATCGGCAAAACCCAATTTCGATCTCAGCCGCGTCGATCTGCAAAAATCGGTGGCCGAGGCCGGCATCATTCGCAAGATACTCTTCGTCCCGCCGTCGATGCTTGCATCTGACCTGTTGCGCCGCATGCAGGTCAACCGCACGCAGATGGCACTGGTTATCGACGAATATGGCGGCACCGACGGCCTTGCCTCGCACGAGGACATCGTCGAGATGGTGGTCGGCGACATCGATGACGAGCATGACGACGAGGAGGTCATGTTCAAGCGCGTCTCCGAGGATATGTTCGTTGCCGACGCGCGCGTCGAACTCGAGGAAATTGCCGAGGCGATCGGCCCCGATTTCGATATTGCCGAGCAGGTTGATGAAGTCGATACGCTCGGCGGCTTGATCTTTGCGGCACTCGGTCGGATTCCGGTGCGCGGCGAGTTGGTGCAAGCGCTTCCAGGTTTCGAATTTCACATTCTCGACGCCGATCCGCGCCGCATAAAGCGCGTTCGCATTACTCGCAAGCGCCACCCTGTCCGCAGGCGCGCAACGAAAGCTGACGGTGAAGGCAACGCGCCGGATCGTGATCTGCCGGCGCCCGACAACGCGCCGAGGGATCCCGGCGCCGATCTCAGCGCAGCCGGCTGATTGCCGCGTCTTTGGTCTCTCTGGTGCACGACAAGTCATCGCTTTTTTGAAAGACTGCGCTCAGTTGATTCGCAAGTCTTTTGAGGGAGAGAATGCCGATGGAATGGCTTGCGGGCAGGGTAATCCTGGTCTGGGGTTTCAAGCGCGCAATACTGGCCATTCTTGCAGGGGCGATAGGCGTTCTGGCCCTCCCTCCCTTCGGCTTCTTCGCCGCAATGTTCATTTCCTTCACCCTGCTCGTCTGGCTGATCGACGGAGCTTCCGCGGCGCCCGAAAGCGGGTGGCTCGGGCGGTTGTGGCCGGCCTTTGCAACCGGCTGGCTCTTCGGCTTCGGCTATTTCGTTGCGGGGCTCTGGTGGCTCGGCCACGCGCTGCTGATCGATGCCGATCAGTTTGCCTGGGCTTTGCCGCTGGCGATCTTCGGTCTGCCGGCAGCCCTTGCGATCTTTTATGGCCTGGCCGCCGTGCTCGCCCGCCTGGTCTGGTCTGACGGAATGGGACGCATCGCCGCATTGGCGCTCGGTTTCGGCATTTTGGAGTGGCTTCGGACGTTCATCTTTACCGGCTTTCCCTGGAATGCGATCGGCTACGCAATGATGCCCATTCCGCTGATGATGCAGTCCGCGCATCTGATCGGCATGCTCGGCGTAACCGTACTTGCCGTCTTCGTCTTCTCGGCACCTGCCCTGCTCGGCACGCGCCAGGGAATGATCCCGGGTATCGGGCTTGCAGTCATTTTGTTCGCCGCCCATCTCGGTTACGGCTACTACGCGCTGAGCCAGCCGGAACCTGCCTATGCATCCGATAAAAAGGCTCCCGTCGTCCGCGTCGTCCAACCCGCGATCGACCAGGACGTGAAGATGGACACCGACGCCGATCGCACCGCGATTTTCGAAAAGCACTTGGCGCTTTCGACGGCGCCGCCGACGGACGGCGGCAAGCGGCCCGATATCATCGTCTGGCCGGAAACTTCGATCCCCTTCATCCTCACCGACAACCAGGACGCGCTGACCCGTATCGCCGATGTGCTGGACGACGACCAGATCCTGATCGCCGGCGCGGTGCGCTCCGAAGACATGGGCCCGGGCTCGCCGGCGCGCTACTACAACTCTGTCTACGTCATCGATGGTCGCGGCCAGATCATCGGCGCGTCCGACAAGGTGCATCTCGTCCCCTTTGGCGAGTATGTTCCGTTTGAAGGCATCCTCAAAAATCTCGGAATCCAGAACGTCGTGGAGATGCCGGGAGGCTTCTCCGCATCAGCCACTCGCGCGCTCCTGACGCTGCCGAGCGGCATCAAACTCTATCCGATGATCTGCTACGAGATCATTTTTCCAAGCGAGATGACGCCGGACATCTACAAAGCTGACGCCATTCTGAACGTTACGAACGATGCCTGGTTTGGCGACACGCCTGGCCCTTACCAGCACCTGCAGCAGGCCCGGGTGAGGGCTGTCGAATACGGACTTCCGCTGATTCGAAGTGCCAATACCGGCATATCTGTAGTTGCTGACGCTCATGGACGGGTAATTTCAGGTGTCGACCTAAACGTGCGTGGATTCATCGATGCTACGTTGGGTAGTGCAACCGGTTCCTTGGTCGACGATAGAACACGAAACATGTACTTCTGGTTGATCATAGGGGGGGTAGCATTGATCGCTCTGATTTCACGCATGGGTTTTATTTCGAGGATGAATTGACCAAAAACCCCTAAAAATGCATAGTGGTTCAAGTCGACCTCGTTAACGTAAGATAGAGGCTTGGCTGAACGTTACTGCAACGTGGCGTTATAAACGGGGATGGTTCGCGGCACCGGGCAACAGGACCAGAATTCAACCTTTTGTTAGGGCTATATGATGATTGAAAATAAGAAAAAACCGAACCCGATTGACATACACGTCGGCAGCCGAATCAGACTGCGACGTACGATGCTGGGGATGAGCCAGGAAAAGCTGGGGGAAAGCCTTGGCATCACCTTCCAGCAGATTCAGAAATATGAAAAGGGCACCAACCGCGTTGGCGCCAGCCGTCTTCAGAACATTTCCACCATTCTGAACGTTCCGGTCTCTTTCTTTTTCGAGGATGCTCCGGGTGAGCACGCGACGTCTCCCAACGGCATGGCCGAAGCGTCGAGCTCGAATTATGTGGTAGACTTTTTGTCTTCTTCCGAAGGTTTGCAGCTCAACCGCGCCTTCGTGAAAATCTCGGATTCGAAGGTTCGTCGCAAGGTCGTCGAACTGGTCAAGGCACTGGCTGCCGAAGCCGACGCCGAATAACCCTCTTGAAGATAAGAATACGAAAGGCGGCCGATTCGGCCGCCTTTCGAATGGTTTTTGCAAAATTTTACTGCCTTCAGCGGGATATAAAGATATATTTATGTCCTTGTGTGGCTTGTTTTCCGCCCCTGAACTGAATAACACATAGGAAGTTTTATTCTTTGAGGGGAATCCCACATGCGCGCGAATTATCTGTTCACAAGCGAGTCTGTTGCCGAAGGCCACCCGGACAAGGTTTGTGATCGCATCTCCGACGAAATCGTAGACCTGGTCTACCGCGAAGCCGCAAAGACCGGCGTCAATCCTTGGGGCGTGCGCATTGCCTGCGAGACCCTTGCAACGACCAACCGCGTGGTTATCGCCGGTGAAGTTCGCCTGCCGCCGAGCTTGATGAAAAAGGACAAGGACGGCAAGGACGTCATCAATCCCTCGAAGTTCAAGGCCGCCGCCCGCCGTGCCATTCGTGACATCGGCTACGAGCAGGATGGTTTTCATTGGAAGAAGGCGCGCATCGACGTGCTGTTGCATTCGCAGTCTGCCGATATTGCCCAGGGCGTTGACAGCGCCTCCGACCAGCAGGGTGACGAGGGCGCCGGCGACCAGGGCATCATGTTTGGTTACGCTTGCCGTGAAACGCCTGATCTCATGCCAGCCCCGATCTATTATTCGCACCGCATCCTTCACCTGCTGGCAATCGCCCGAAAGAAGGGCGAGGGCGATGTCGCCAAGCTCGGCCCTGACGCAAAGAGCCAGGTGACTGTCCGCTACATCGACGGCAAGCCGGCGGAGGTAACGTCGATCGTACTTTCGACCCAGCATCTCGACGAAGGCTGGGATAGCGCAATGGTTCGTTCTGTCGTCGAACCCTACATCCGCGAAGCGCTTGGTGAGCTCAAGATCGCTGACGATTGCAACTGGTACATCAATCCGACCGGCAAGTTCGTCATCGGTGGCCCTGATGGTGACGCGGGCCTCACCGGCCGCAAGATCATCGTCGATACCTACGGCGGTGCAGCTCCACACGGCGGCGGCGCTTTCTCCGGCAAGGACACGACCAAGGTCGACCGGTCGGCAGCTTATGCTGCCCGTTATCTGGCAAAAAACGTCGTTGCCGCAAATCTTGCCGACCGCTGCACGATACAGATCGCTTACGCTATCGGAATTGCTCAGCCGCTGTCGGTCTATGTCGACCTTCATGGCACCGGCAAGTTCACGGAAGACCAGGTCGAGGCAGCGATCCGCAAGAGCATGGACCTGTCGCCATCGGGCATCCGTCGTCATCTCGAGCTGAACAAGCCGATCTATGCCAAGACTTCCGCCTATGGCCATTTCGGCCGCAAGGCTGGTCGCGACGGCTCGTTCTCCTGGGAGCGCACCGATCTCGTCAAGGCGCTCAAGGAAGCCATCAAGGCCTGATGGTTCGATGATCGGCACCGAACGTCGTACACGCGCGACGGAAGCGTTCTATGGCCGGCGCAAGGGCAAACCCTTGCGCGGCCTGCAAGCCGATAGGCTTGAAACGCTGCTGCCGGAGTTCCTTGTCGATCTTTCAGTCCAATCGCCGCAGCCGTTGAACGCTCTGTTTCCAGTGCAGACTGACCGTTTGCGCCTGGAGATAGGCTTCGGCGGCGGCGAACATCTTATTCATCGGGCTGTCGAAAGTCCGACGACCGGTTTTATCGGCGTCGAGCCCTTCGTCAATTCCATGCAGAAGCTTTTGGCCCATGTCGAGGAGGCCGGCGCTCGAAACATCCGCGTCTACAATGACGACGCGACGCAATTGCTCGACTGGCTACCCGACGCCTGCCTCGACCAGATCGACCTGTTGTACCCCGATCCATGGCCGAAGAAGAAGCATTGGAAACGTCGCTTCGTCTCAAGTGTCAATCTCGACCGCTTTCACCGCGTGCTGAAGCCCGATGCCCTCTTCTGCTTTGCCTCGGATATAGACACATATGTGAACTGGACGTTGCAGCACTGCCGTCACCACGGTGGCTTCGAATGGACTGCAAGAAATGCATCGGACTGGCTGACCCCATATGACGGCTGGCCGAGCACGCGCTACGAGGCGAAGGCCCGGCGAGAAGGACGGTCTTCGGCCTATCTCACCTTTCAGCGGGTCTGATCCACGCAATCGCGGATCAATCGTGGGATACTTCCTATCAGCAGCCGCAACTTAATGCAGGCTTACCGTCTTCAACTCATCCTCGGCGGCCTTGTAAAAGGTGCTGGAACGATTGTCGGTCAGAAGAATAGGTGTGCCGTCGGCGGCAAACAGGGCCCAGAGGTCAACATCCGGGTCGATTTCCGGCGCTTCGGGGAAGCAGCGGGAAACGTCCTCGGAACCCATTTTCCTAATATAGGCGACCTCACCGCTGCCGAGATGGGCCAGCTCGTTTTTGGTCAGATGCGATGTGGCTTCTCTTAAAAGCATTTCCGTTCCTCCAGTGCGAGGGACCTGCGGCAATGACACCGTTGTCCTACTGTGAGACCGAAATGTTAATTTTCTTCACCATTTTATCAGGCTCCGGTCGAATGAGATCGACGGAAAGGAGCCCGTTTTTCAAAGACGCGCCCAGCACCTGCATGCCATCGGCGAGCACAAACACCCGCTGGAACTGCCGCGCCGCAATACCGCGATAAAGATAGTCGCGCTCTTCGTGTTCGCTTTGCCGGCCGCGGATGATCAGCTGATTTTCCTCGGTCGTGATATCAAGCTCGTCCTCGGAAAATCCGGCCACGGCAAGTGTGATGCGCAATCGCTCCGGATCGCCAGAAATACGGTCGGCGCGCAGACGTTCAATGTTGTAGGGGGGATATCCGTCGCTGCCCTTGGAAATTCGCTCAAGCGTTTTTTCCATGGCATCAAAGCCCAGAAGAAGCGGGCTGGCAAAGGGCGTGATCCGGCTCATCGTCAAGTCCTTGGTGTCAAGCGACCTTTCCGAACCTGATTTTCAGCATTCGGACCCCCTCAATATGGGGGTTGCCGGAGGGGAGCGCAAGAAGCCAAGGCCATGCCGCTTGAGAAACGCCGAAGGGCAAACAGCCTATCGCATGGCAAAGCCCGCGATTGCGGAGCACCCCTCCGTCGCCTGCTTGACAAAGGCCAGAGCCAGCCGCATCAAGCATCCTTGGAACATGGACGGGAAGAGGACTATGGCCGAGCCAAGAAAAATCATCATCGATACCGATCCCGGTCAGGACGATGCGGCGGCAATCATGCTTGCCTTCGGTAGCAGGACAGAGCTGGACGTACTGGGTATCACCGCGGTCGCCGGCAATGTGCCGCTGTCGTTGACCAGCCGCAATGCGCGCATCATCTGCGAGATCTGCGACCGGCGCGACGTCAAGGTCTTCGCCGGCGCTGACCGTCCCGTCGCCCGCAAGTTGGTCACAGCCGAGCACGTGCACGGCAAGACCGGCCTCGACGGCCCAGTGGTCGAAGAGCCGACGATGGCGCTTCAGGAGCAGCATGCTGTGGATTTCATCATCGAGACCCTGCGTCGTGAGCCGACAGGCGCGATCACGCTCTGCACGCTCGGTCCAATGACCAATATCGCCCTCGCCTTTCAGAAGGCGCCGGATGTCGTTTCGCGCGTTCGCGAACTGGTGATGATGGGCGGCGGGTTCTTCGAAGGCGGCAACATAACGCCGGCAGCGGAGTTCAATATCTATGTCGATCCGGAGGCTGCCGATGCCGTCTTCCGCTCCGGCGTCCCGATCGTGATGATGCCGCTCGACGTTACGCATCAACTTTTGACCCGCAAGGACAGGGTGAAGCGCATCGCCGAGATCGGCACGGCGCCCGCCAGGGCGATGGTCGAGATGCTTGAATTCTTCGAGCGTTTCGACGTCGATAAATATGGCTCCGACGGCGGCCCGCTCCACGATCCGTCAGTTATCGCTTATCTGTTGAAGCCGGAGCTGTTCCAGGGCCGCGATTGCAACGTCGAGATCGAGGTTCAGTCGGAATTGACGGTCGGCATGACCGTCGTCGACTGGTGGCACGTGACCGACCGGAAGCGTAACGCCAAGGTCATGCGCAACGTCGACGCGGATGGTTTCTTTGCATTGCTGACCGAGCGTTTCGCGCGCATCTGAAACTGTCTGAGGAGTGGAGTGAAGAAGGCCGCCGGATCTGCTCCGGCGGCCTTTGAGCCGTACCTCGACGGAAAATGTTCTGACATGGCTCCCCAGGTTTCGTTTATCGCAGAAAATCAGTTCTGCGATGTCACAAAACTAAGGGCATCTTTCTAATTGAGAGTTTGATGACTGGTCGCATTTTCGGCAGGAGGTGAAATGAACAAGAATGAGCATCTTCTCCAGCTGGCGATCGAGGATAATATTGCGTGGTGTAGT
Organism: Rhizobium sp. 2YAF20; assembly: GCF_052114685.1. Classification (NCBI taxonomy): domain Bacteria; kingdom Pseudomonadati; phylum Pseudomonadota; class Alphaproteobacteria; order Hyphomicrobiales; family Rhizobiaceae; genus Rhizobium; species Rhizobium sp. 2YAF20. Next base: position 113,889 of record NZ_JBFRFF010000005.1, read on the forward strand.
GTTATCTGCGCCGCCCATGGATCGGATGAAATCGTCTCGTCCGCCGCTTGGGCCAACCTTAGTTCATCTCCCCAGTTTTATCCGAACATAATAACCCGCGGGCCCAGCCTGCAGACTGAGGTTTGCAAGCTCATCGAGCGCGTCCGCGCGCGCAAACATCTCAAAAACTGGGGAATCAAAGATAGCTTTTGCGACCTGGCACTCACCGATTGGGGATTTGAACCGATCCTGAATGGCAGCTGGTTCGGCGGCACTCCAACGCAGGGGCCAATGCCACCGGACAGTGAATGGAAAAAAGTCGGCTCCGCCGATGAGTTGCTGCTTTGGGAAATAGCTTGGGGCGGTGATCCGGAGAAGCGCATTTTCCCCCAGTCACTCTTGTCAGACCAGCGGATCGAATTTTGGTATATGCGCCTGAACGAAACCATTGAGGCCGGCTTTATATCTTTTCACTCTGGGCGGTCTGTGGGGCTATCCAATTGGTTTTCCCTGACCGATCAGCCCGCCGTTCTGGTGGTCGCAACGGAGATCCTCGGTCGGAGGTTTCCTGGTTTGCCAGTTGTGTTCTGGTCGTCAGAAGATGATCTGGAGTATGAGAAGGCCCCCGTCTTTCGGCTCGCCCCACTCCAGGTCTGGCTTTCGAAACGCTGATCCAGCGAATTTGCGCAACTGACATTTGCCGAACGGTACGTGAGATCTTAGTGAGAGGCCGCCGGATCGCTCCGGCGGCCTTTTTTTGTCTTCGTTCTTGTTGGCTCAGAATTCTTCCCACTCGTCCCGTGCAAGCGCTGATGTGCCGCGGATCTGTGGCTGAGGCTTGCGGGCAGGGGTTGCGATGGGTCCGGATGGTGCTGTCCGGCGGGCGGGTGGAGTGCGCATCTGCTGGGCGGTGGCACGCAGCGCCGACGAGGCGCTGTGAACGGGCTGCCCGTGCTGGCCGGAGATGCTAAAGCGTGCCACCAGCGTCTTCAACGTCTGCGCTTCATCATTGAGAGCGACGCTGGCCGCCGTGGTCTCTTCGACCATTGCCGCATTCTGCTGCGTAACCTGGTCCATCTGGTTCATCGCGGAGTTGATCTCCTTCAGCCCGATCGCCTGTTCGCTAGCAGATGCCGAGATCTGGCGGATGAGACCGTTGATCTCCACGACCTGCTCGGCGATCTTGTGCAGCGCGCCACCCGCGCGGCCGACGAGATCGACGCCTTCCTTGACCTGGCCGGCCGATGTGTTGATCAAGGTCTTGATCTCCTTGGCAGCCGTGGCCGAGCGCTGTGCCAGTTCACGCACCTCCTGTGCGACGACGGCAAAGCCCTTGCCGGCCTCACCGGCACGCGCCGCTTCGACGCCGGCATTCAACGCCAGCAGGTTGGTCTGGAAAGCGATCTCGTCGATGACGCCGATGATGCGCGACACTTCCGTGGACGATTGTTCGATGCCGCGCATGGAAGCGATGGCTTTCTGAACGATCTCGCCCGATTTGCCGGCATCTTCCGAGGCGGCATTGACGCTGCCGGCGGCGGTCCTGGCATTCTCGGCGCTCGAATTGACCTGAGCCGTCAACTGGTTGAGGGCGGCGGCGGTTTCTTCGAGGCTTGCGGCCTGCTGCTCGGTGCGGCGGGCCAGGTCGGATGCACTGGTGCTGATTTCACCGGTGCCGTTGCCGATATTGCCGACGCTGAGGCTCATCGTCTCGATGGTCTCCTCGAGGCTGGTGAGCGCTGCGTTGAAGTCTTCCTTCAGCTTGCCATATTCGCCCGGGAATTCATCGGCGATACGATGGCCGAGATTGCCCTTCGAAAGCTCGGCGAGTCCATTGCCGACGATCGAGACAATCCGACGCTGCAGGCTGATGGAGGAGCTGCGTTCCGTCTCCGAGCGGGCGCGCTCGTCTTCGGCGGCGTGGCGCTGCTCGTGGGCCTCGGCTTCCAGCCGGCGCGCATCGGCCAGCGCGAAGCGAAATCCTTCCAGGGCCTTCGCGACAGAGCCGATTTCGTCGGCACGGTCCTGACCGGCGACGGGCTCGCCGTAATGACCGGCGCTGAGGCCGTTGACGCTGGCGACCAGACCGCCCAGAGGCTTTCTGACAAAGGTGCTCACGGCGAAGTAGAGCGCGATCATCACCGCAGCGAGCACGATCAGGCCGCCGGCGATCATCATGTAGGTCTGGTCACGAACCGGCCCTGCAACGGCGCTGTGCGGCACGTCGACAAGCACGACCCAGGTCGCATTGAGGCCGGGCACCGCGAAGGGATAGACAACCCGGTCGAAAGGTTCCTCGGTATCGGCGCCAAGATCCTTGACGATGCTCGGCGCCGCGGAGGCGACAGCCGATTTCACGGCATCGGCGCCGACGCCCTGATAGTCCTTCATCAGCAACTTGGCGTCTGAGGAAACGAGCCACTTGCCGCTCTGCGAAAGCAGCATCACACGGCCGGTGCCGAATGGGTGCAGTTTCTGTAGTTTGTCGGAAAGCGAGGCCAGCGAGATGTCGACGCCGGCAACGCCGAGGAGCTTGCCGCCCGACATGACCGGATAGGCGATTGAGCTCATGGTCGTCGGTACTTCGGTGCCTTCAGCCAAATAAGGAGCAGTGATCGCACCCTTGCCGGACTTCGCTGCGAGCGACCACCATTCGGCGGTGTAGTCGTTGTTGAAGGTCGAGAACTGGATGCCGCCATCCTTGGTCTTCGACCAGTACGGCGTGAAGGCGCCCTTGTCGTTGACAGCCTCGTCCTTGTTGTTGGCGAGCTCCATTGTCTTGCCGTCGAACGCGCCCAGCTGTTCGCAGAACCAGCTGCCGAATGCGAAGGCATTCTGTTCGAGGTTGGCCTTGAGGATATTGGTGATGCCCTTGCGATCGAGGTTGTGGGCCTCATGGGCACGACCGATGATACCCGCCATCGAGCGTGCGGCGCTCGCAAGCTCGCCGATATTGGCTGCAACTTCGTTGGAGATGGATTTGGCTTCGCTGTTGGCCTGATCCATCGTCAGCGTCTGGACCCGGTCACGGGTCTGCGCGATCAACAGAAAATTCGAGACGAACAGCACGATTGCGATGGCGATGCCGGTGACCAGGATGAGCTTGGCCGCAAGCGACTTCGTACGAAAGATGGACATCATTTCCTCAAGAGAACGATGCGTCGGATAGACATTCTCCGGATGCAAGGTCGGCACAGGATGACCCCATCATAGGGTCGCCGGGTGATGCCGCTGCAAGAGAAATTCAGGCGCGGCAGATAGCCGGACAGTGGCCCACAAGGGCAAAAAAAGCATTAATGAGCATTGATTAAAATACCGATGAAAAGCCGTATTTGGCGGTTCGGCCAGATGCGCCAATTTCTGTTCGAACCGCGACTTTATCAGGCGCCTAGATGTGCAAAGCGACTTCGCTCGCAAGCGGTATCGACGGCTGGGCGCCGGCCTTTAGGCAGGCCAGAGATCCGGCAACCGCGGCGCGGCGCAGCGCGGTTTCGAAATCAAGGCCCTGGTCGAGGCTGGCGGCGAAATAGCCGCAGAACGTATCACCTGCACCGACGGTATCGACCGGCTCGATCACGAGGCCGCAGGCGCGAGAGATGACGTTGTCGCGGATTGCTATGACGCCGTCGCCGCCGAGCGTCACGATCAAGGTCTGCTTCGTTTCGGCATGAAGGCGGCGCAAAGCTGCCTCGCGATCGTCATTGGTCATCCCGTCCTGGCCGGCTAGGCGCTCGAACTCGGTCTCGTTGGCGATGACGATATCGGCAAGGCGTCCGAGCCGCGGCGCGTCGGGAATGAGCGGGGCGAGATTGAGGATCGTGGCTATGCCCTTGAGCTTTGCCGCGGCAAGCGCCTCCTCAACAGATTTTGCCGGGATCTCCAGCTGCAGCATGACGATATCTCTCGGGGCAAGCGCGCCGATTGCGGCTGCGGCATCTCCAGCCGTCACGGTGCCATTGGCACCGGGAACGACCGCGATCATATTCTCTCCATCACCGCCGACAAGGATAAGCGCCGTGCCGGTCGGCTCGGCTACGCGCTTGACGGATGAAAGGTCGGCTCCGGCCTCCTTCAGAAGCGCCAGCGCAGGTTCGGCAAAACCGTCATTGCCGACAGCACCCGCCATCCGCACGCTCGAGCCGCCGCGGCGGGCGGCAAGCGCCTGGTTGGCACCCTTGCCGCCGGCGGCAGTGGAAAATCCGGTACCGGCTACTGTCTCGCCGGGCTTCGGCAGGCGTTCGGTCGTGGCGATGAGGTCCATGTTGATGGAGCCGAAAACTGTGATCATGAAGGTGGTCCCGCCCTGTCTTGCTAGACATTGTGATTTGGCGCGACACTGCCCGAAGCACTCAGTCCTCGTCAACCACCCTGAGCTTGAGAAGGCCGGTCCGGCTTTCGACTGCCCGCGGCATTTCGTCGGATGCCCCGGTCGGCTTGTCGCCGGTGGCCTCGAATTCCAGTGCCTCGATCCGCTGGCCGCGCCGGGCAAGCTTGTCGGCAGACGTCACGATCATGTCGACGTCCTTCTGCGCGTTGAGGAAGTGGCCCTGGAGCTTGCGCACGCGCTCGTCGAGACGGGAGAGATCGTCCATCAAATGCGCCACTTCTCCCTGGATCAAATGCGCCTGTTCCCTCATCCGCTGGTCCTTGAGAACCGATTGGATGACCTGGATCGACAGCATCAGCAGCGATGGCGAGACGATGACGATTCGTGCCCGATGTGCCTTCTGCACGATCGCTTCGAAATTTTCGTGGATCTCGGCGAAGATCGATTCCGAGGGGACGAACAGGAATGCCGTTTCCTGCGTCTCGCCCTGAACAAAGTATTTCTCGGAAATATCTTTGATATGCACGTCCATGTCGCGACGAAACTGCTGTGCGGCGATCTTTGCCTGCTCCGGATTGCCGGCGGCGCGGATCGAATTCCAGGCCTCGAGCGGGAATTTGGCGTCGATGACCAGCGGCGGCAATCCGTTCGGCATTCTGATCGTGCAGTCCGGTCGCGAGCCGTTGGAAAGCGTCTGCTGGAAGGCATAGGCCCCCATTGGCAGCCCGTCGGCAACGATGGTCTCCATTCGTGATTGACCGAATGCCCCGCGCGTCTGTTTGTTGGAGAGAATGGCCTGCAGGCCGACGACGTCTTTCGCCAGGGACTGGATATTCGTCTGTGCCGCATCGATGACCGCCAAACGCTCCTGCAGCCGCCGCAAGTTCTCGTGCGTCGCCTTTCCCTGTTCGTGGATCGTACTGCTCACGCGCTGCGACATGCCGTCCAGCCGCTGGTTGACCGCCTGGTTGAATTCGGATTGCCGTGATCCGAAGACTTCGGCGATCGTCGCGAGCCTCCCCTGCATCTCGGCTTGCAGGCGCAACAGCTCCGCCATGCTACGATCGGCCTCGCCGGCTTTGAGGGTGTCTTCTTCGGCCTGCCGGCGCGCCCTGCCGCTTTGCAACAGGACGTAGCCCAAGGCTGCTATCACGATGGCCGCGCCGATGATGAGTGCGGTGATCGGAACCGGATGTCCAAAGAGGATGATGACGGTGCTGTCAGGCTGGGCAATTGAGTTCATGGCAGCAGCATAGCAAAACGCATGACAATATCCAGATCAAAACGTGAACAGATTTTCAAGCCCATCACGATGATGGATTTCAAAGCAATTTGCTGCTTTTCGCCAGCCGGCACTTTCGGCACCGCCTCTAAAAATCGCGATTTTGGAGCATCTTGATAATTCCCTCCCAAACAAAGATGGGTTAAGGGAAACTTTATGACGATCAAGCCCCTCATCATTTTGCCCGATCCCCTGCTTCGCCAGGTCTCAAAGCCCATCGAACGCGTCGACGCCGAGACCAAGCGTCTTGCGCAGGATATGCTCGACACGATGTATGACGCCCCAGGCATCGGCCTGGCCGCTGTCCAGATCGGTGTCGAGCGGCGAATGCTGGTCATCGACGTTTCGCGCGAGGACGAGGAAAGGACGCCGCTGGTCTTCATCAATCCCGAAATCCTCACCTCGTCGGACGACCGCTCCGTCTATGAGGAAGGCTGCCTCTCCATCCCGGACTATTATGCGGAAGTCGAGCGGCCGGCAAAGGTCACGGTGAAATACATCGATCGCGACGGTAAGGACCAGATGGTCGAAGCCGAGGGCCTGCTTGCGACCTGCCTCCAGCATGAAATAGATCATCTGAACGGCGTCCTCTTCATCGATCATATATCGCGGCTGAAGCGCGACATGGTGATCAAGAAGTTCACCAAGGCGGCGAAAGCTAAAGCTCTCTAATTGCACGGCTGAAATTGCCAACGCCTATGATATCACTGATATCAACGGAGGATGGCTGTGGGCGATCTGTTACCACGTGGCATCGATGATGCATTGAAAGCGCAATTGCAGGAAAACACGCGCTTGAATGGCCGAAGTCTTTCGGATGAGGCAATTGATCAATTGCGAAAATCTCTGGCGAGCGGAGACCTGACCGGTGATACCACAGGAAAGCGCTTACGCGCAAATCTTGGCGACGAGAGGTTAGAAGAGGCGGAAATCGCGGCGATCGCAGCATATCGCCATCAGCCCGATCGCGCGCCGCCTCGGTTCGAGTGATGATTGTTCTTGATACGAGTGCAATATCCGAGCTGGAAGGCTGCCTGCACAGCGAGCGGCTGTTGGCATGGTTCGACGTTTTCAGATCGAAGCACTCTTTCTGACGACGATCGCTGTCGCAGAAATCCGATTTGGTCTCGCAATGTTGCCCGAAATGTAGCGCCGTACTCAACTGGCCTCCACCTTTGATCGCATCGAACTTCAGTTCGAGGGCCGTATTCTCGGATATTCATTGGCTGCAGCGCATCGGTACGGGGCTCTCTGCGCAGAGCAGAAACAGCAAGAACATATCATGGAAACCAAGGACGCCATGATCGCCGCCATCTGCCTGACCCATGGCGCAAGCCTTGCCACGCGCAACACAAAAGACGTCGAGGGGCTTGATCTCAAGCTCATAAACCCGTTTGAAGACAGCTGAACAAAACCCGACGGACGATCGAATGTCGCTCAGCATCATATTCATGGGAACGCCCGAATTTTCCGTCCCAACCCTGCGCTCGTTGGTCGATGCTGGGCACCGGGTCATTGCGGTCTATACCCAGCCGCCAAGGCCAGGCGGTCGTCGTGGGCTCGACCTGCAGAAATCGCCGGTGCACCAGGCAGCCGAGCTTCTGGGGCTGCGGGTGCTGACGCCGGTCAATTTCAGGGATCCGGAGGATCGCTGGCGGTTTCGCGAATTTGGGGCTGATGTCGCCGTCGTCGTTGCCTATGGCCTGCTGTTGCCCCAGGAGATCCTCGATGGCGCAGCACTCGGCTGCTATAACGGCCATGCCTCGCTTCTGCCGCGCTGGCGGGGTGCCGCTCCGATCCAGCGGGCCATAATGGCCGGCGACCGGAAGACGGGCATGATGGTCATGAAGATGGACAAGGGCCTGGATACGGGACCTGTTGCGCTGACCCGCGAAGTCGAGATCGGCGACACGATGACTGCGGGGGAGCTGCACGACAAGCTGATGCATGTCGGCGCCCGGGCGATGACGGAGGCGATGGTGAAGCTCGAGCTGGACGAGCTACCCCTGACGCCGCAACCGGCCGACGGTGCTGTCTACGCTGCCAAGATCGACAAGGGTGAGACCCGGATCAATTTCGCCAAGCCTGCCGCCGACGTGCACAATCACATCCGTGGCCTGTCGCCCTTTCCGGGCGCCTGGTTCGAGGCGGAGATCGCAGGCAAACTGGAGCGCATCAAGGTATTGGGCTCCGAGCTTGCCGAAGGGCAGGGGGTTGTCGGGGAGGCGCTGACCGGCGATCTGACGATTGCATGCCAGACCGGTGCTGTGCGGTTGACGATGTTGCAGAAGGCCGGCGGTAAGCCGCTTTCATCGGCCGACTTCCTGCGTGGCACACCGATCGTTGCAGGCACGAGGCTCACCTGATGCCGCGATACCGCATGACGCTCGAATATGATGGCAGGCCCTATGTCGGTTGGCAGCGTCAGAAGAATGGACATTCGGTGCAGGCAGCCGTCGAAGCGGCGATCCTGTCTTTGACGCGCGAGACGGTTCTCGTGCGCGGTGCAGGCCGCACGGATGCCGGCGTCCACGCGATGGGGCAGGTCGTTCATGCGGACCTGTCGAAGCAGTGGGAGCCGAATACGTTGCGAAATGCGCTGAACGCCTACCTGGGCCAGGCGCGCGAACGCGTATCCGTAATCGACGCCAGGCAAGTCGATGATAGTTTCGATGCACGCTTCTCAGCCCACCGTCGCCACTACCTCTACCGGATCATCAGCCGCAAGGCGCCATTGGCACTCGAAGCGCACCGGGCATGGTGGGTGTCGAGAGAGCTTGATCATGAGGCCATGCATACAGCGGCACAGACGCTGGTCGGCTACCATGATTTTACCACCTTCCGCTCGATCCACTGCCAGGCAAACAGTCCGCTCAGAACGCTCGACCGGCTCGACGTGACGCGTCAAGGCAACCTGCTCGAGATCCGCGCAACGGCGCAGAGCTTCCTCCACAATCAGATCCGCTCGTTTGCGGGAACGTTGAAAATGGTCGGTGAAGGCAAGTGGGCCATCGAGGACGTGCGCGCTGCGCTCGAAGCGCGCGACCGCAAGGCCTGCGGCCCCGTTGCCCCGCCGGAAGGCCTATACTTTATGCAGGTGGATTATCCCGACGATCCGAATGCCCGGCGAATTCGGCAGAGTGAGCAGCAGCGACCACAATGAGCCGGATCAGCGTCAAGAGCCTGGCGGATAGATGTCCAGGAAGCGCTGTAGGAAATCGGAAAGCACCATCGAAGGCACCAGCAGCACCAGCGTCAGTGCCGCGACGAACAGCGGATGCGCGCCACAGATCATTCTGAGAATACGTGCAAGCGCGAAGATCAGCGCCAGCATCAGGGCAAACCAGAGAATGGCGGTCAGCCCCGCGGAGCCGGGGACAAAGGCGATAAGCGCAATCAACAGGGCATTCAAATAGGCAAGCGGAATTCCCAGCCAGTTTACTGCAACAACGATCGGCGCAAACTTGTCGCCGATCTTGAAGATGAGCAGCAATAGCCCGGCAAGCACCAACGGCACCAGCCAGTTTGCGGCTTCCACCAGTCCAAGGCGCAGGAAGAAAGCAAGGCCCACCGACGTCTGGGGCGGCATTTCCGACAGATAGGCCTGCTGCCACCAAAGCCAGGAAATGCCGATCGGCGGCGCGCACCAGAGGATCGCCCAAAAGGAGCGCGTGACGCCACGCTCTGAGATATCGAGATAGCGGAACCCGCGCTGGTCCATGCGGATCAGCAGCCAGAGGCCGGCAAGGTAATATTGGACTTCCTTAAACGTCGGCATTCGCAAACCAGCGTTCGATGAAGGCTTCGTAGATCGCGGTCAGCGTCTCGAGGTCGGCAACGGCGACGCGTTCGTCGACCATATGCATCGTCTGGCCGACAAGACCGAACTCGACCACCGGGCAATAGTCCTTGATGAAGCGGGCGTCTGAGGTGCCGCCGGTGGTGGAAAGTCCGGGCACGCGTCCGGTAACAGTCTCGATGGCTGAGGAGAGCGAGGCGATCAGGGCGTTGTTGCGAGTGAGGAAGACATGGCTCGGCCGCTCGGCCCAGACGATGTCGTACCGCGCCGGTTCTCGTCCGTGGCGCAATGCGTGGCCGGCCGCGGTCCGGTCCAGTCGTGCAAGGATCTCGGCCTTCAGCGTTTCGGCAGTCCAGGTGTCATTGAAGCGGATATTGAAACTTGCCGTCGCTGTCGCCGGGATCACGTTGGTAGCGCTGTTGCCGACGTCGATCGTCGTGACTTCCAGGTTGGATGGCTGGAAATTGTCCGTGCCATTGTCAAACGGCGGGTCCATCAGCGCTTCAGTCAGCGCAATGATGCTGCGCACCGGATTGTCGGCCAGATGCGGGTAGGCGGCATGCCCCTGTATCCCGTGGACGGTAAGCTTGCCGGAAAGCGAACCGCGGCGGCCGATCTTGATCATATCGCCGAGCTGGTCCGGATTGGTCGGTTCGCCAACGAGGCAGGCGTCCCAGCGCTCGCCTTTCTCGGCCGCCCATTCTAACAGCTTGATCGTGCCGTTGATTGCTGGCCCTTCTTCATCGCCGGTGATCAGGAAAGAGACAGATCCGTCAGGGGCGCCACGCTTGGCAACATGGCGGGCGATCGCGGCGGAAAAGCAGGCAATACCGCCTTTCATGTCGACAGCCCCCCGGCCGTACAATTGTCCGTCAGCGATATCTGCAGCAAAGGGCGGATGGCTCCAGGACCTCTCGTTACCGACGGGCACGACATCGGTATGGCCGGCAAACATCAGATGCGGCCCGCTGCGGCCGAGCCTGGCGTAGAGGTTTTCGATGTCGGGCATGCCGGGTTCGCGCGCCGTCACCCGGTCGATTTCGAAACCGAGCGGCAACAACATGGCGGTCAGGGCAGTCATCGCGCCGCCTTCTGCCGGCGTGACGGAAGGGCATCGGATAAGGGTCTGAAGGTTGGCGACGGGATCGGTTGCGGTCATGACGAGCGATTTATCCGACGGGAAGTGGCAAAGCGATGGCAAGACAGAAAAGACTTCAAAGATTTCGCCCGTGTCTAGCGAATCGTATCCACGCTGTCATCTCTCCAGAAAGAGGTAGGCGCTCCGGCAATCCGGCACGCCCTTTGACGAGATGCGATCAGTCGCGCAAAAGCTCGTTGATGCCGGTCTTCGAGCGGGTCTGCTCGTCCACGCGCTTGACGATGACCGCGCAGTAGAGGCTCGGCTTCGGCTGGCCGTTGGCCATCGTGCCGACAGCGGGTAGGGAGCCTGCGACAACGACGGAATAAGGCGGCACTTCACCATAGGTGATTTCGCCGGTGGCGCGGTCGACGATCTTGGTCGATTTGCCGATAAACACGCCCATCCCAAGCACGGAGCCCTCGCGGACGATGCAGCCTTCGACCACCTCGGAGCGGGCGCCGATGAAGCAATTGTCCTCGATGATCGTCGGACCGGCCTGCATTGGTTCCAGAACGCCGCCGATACCGACACCGCCAGACAGATGCACATGCTTGCCGATCTGGGCGCAGGAGCCGACGGTCGCCCAGGCGTCGACCATCGTGCCCTCGCCGACATAGGCGCCGAGATTGACGAAGGACGGCATCAAGATGGCGCCCGGCGCGATAAAGGCCGAACGGCGCACGATGCAGTTCGGCACGGCGCGGATGCCTGCCTCGCGGAACCGATTTTCGCCCCAGCCTTCGAATTTCGACGGGACCTTATCCCACCAGACCGAGCCGCCCGAACCGCCTTCGATGATCTGCATGTCGTTCAGGCGGAAGGAAAGCAGTACCGCCTTCTTGAGCCACTGGTTGACCGTCCAGTTACCATCGCTTCCACGTTCCGCGACCCGCGCCTTGCCGCCGTCGAGCAGGGTCAGTGCAGTTTCCACCGCATCCCGGACCTCGCCGCGGGTCGACATATTCACATTATCGCGATTGTCGAAAGCCGCTTCGATGGTCTTTTCAAGCGAGGCAAGGTCGGTGGCGCTCATGAGAATTCCTTAAACTTCAATGGATATCGTGAAGGCCGGAAAGCGATCCGAGATCTGATCGGCGGGCCGGTGTCCTCATCTACAGCATGAGGCTGTGAAATGGAATAATCTTTCCATTTGGATTGCACTTGGATTGAAAGCGTTATCGCTGCATATCCCCTTGTGCGCGCGAATGCGGAAACGCAAGCAGTCTCTGCGGCATAGTTCTTGAAAGGCATAGAAATGGCAAAGGCGAAAAACGGCAAGCTGCGGCGCAAGGACGGTGTATGGGACCCGTTAAAGACCAGCTCCGCCGACAAGCAGCGCGCCGAGGCCGTCCAGAAGACGCCGCAGTCGCTCTCGCCCTCCTATCGGCTCGCCTATGCCGACGAGGATTTTCTCTGCCGTGAGGAACTGCGGCCAATCCGCCTGCAGCTCGAGTTCTTGAAGACGGAGATGATGCTGACCGAGCGCGGCATCAAGTCGACCGTCGTCATGTTCGGAGGCGCCCGCATTCCCGCTCCCGGTCAGAGCGCCTGGGCGGGACGCAACGACGTGCAGCGCGCCAATCTGGAGGCGGCATCCGTCTATTATGACGAGGCGCGGAAATTCGCGCGGCTTTGCTCACGCTATTCCGCCGGCTTCGACTTTCACGAATATGTCGTCGTGACCGGCGGCGGCCCCGGCGTTATGGAGGCAGGTAACCGCGGCGCCTCGGACGTCGGCGCGCCGTCGATCGGTCTCAACATCGTGCTGCCGCACGAGCAGGCGCCGAATGCCTATGTCACGCCGGAGCTCAGCTTCAATTTCCACTATTTCGCCATCCGCAAGATGCATTTCATGGTGCGGGCAAAGGCGATTGCCGTCTTTCCCGGCGGCTTCGGCACCATGGACGAATTCTTCGAGTGCCTGACGCTGATCCAGACCGGGCGGATGGAAAGGCTGCCGCTCATCCTGTTCGGCGAGGCTTTCTGGCGCAAGATCATAAACTTCGAAGCGCTCGCCGAATTCGGCACCATCGCCCCCGACGACGTCAAGCTCATCAGCTTCGTCGATACCGCCGAGCAGGCCTGGAAGATCGTCGCCGACTTCTACGAGCATTGATAAAACGAACAGGCCCGCCGTCGCAGCACGTGGCGGGCCTTTCGGTCGTCATTGCGAAGCTCCGCTGGACTAGAGCAGCGGGAAATTCGGCATGTCGTCGAGCGAGATGAAGCCGTCATGGTTGCGGTCCATGCGGTCGAACAGCTTGTCCATGGCAGCCTCCGCTTCCTGCTTGCTGATCTGGCCGTTTTCATCCGTGTCGGCCCGGTGGAACAACATCGCCTCGCGCATCATGCCGGCTTCGCGCATACCATGCGGGCGGCCGTGACGTTCAGGCCTACCGCCATTCTCGTCATTCTGGGCCTGATCGTCGGCGCCCTTCGTCTTGTCGTCACCCATCTTGGCGCGATCGGCCTTCCACTCCTTCATCCGCGCTTCATGATAGGCGCGAAGTTCGCCCGGCGTGATCGAGCCGTCCTTGTTGGTGTCGATCTCGTCGAAGATCTTGTCGACGCCGGCCTTGGCCTCGTCCTTCGAGATTTTCATGTCGCCATTGGTGTCGAACTGCTTGAGCATCCTCACATAGATGACTTCCGGAGGCATGCCGTGAAACCGTCCGGGGCCATGCCCGTCGCGTCCGTCGTGCCCGCGGGGCGCTGCAAAGCTTGCACCAGCGGCTGCGCCGACTAAGAGAGTTGCCGAAACGGCGGCCACAAGAATCTTTTTCCCGTTCATCGCTTTTTTCCTTTGATTGCCGAAGCACACTCAGACGGTAGGGCGGAACCGGAAAAACAACCAATTAAACATCGGTAAGATGGATTAAACTTTTGTAATATCTAATAAATCCGCTCAGACAAGCGCTTGGAGAAACGCGGTCAGATCATCGGTAATATAGTCGATATGATCGTCGCCGTCGTCTCGTCGTTCCCACCATTCGGTGAATGTCCCTTCGAGATTTTGCGGCACCAAAAGGACGGTCCGCATCCCGAGCACCTTCGGCACATTCAAGTTGCGCGGCAGGTCTTCGAACATGGCGGCATTGTTCGTGTCGATGCGATGAAGGCTTGCAAACTTGTCATAGGTGCTGCCGGCGGGCTTTGGAACATATTCGGCCGCAACGATGTCGAAGATATCGTCGAAATGGTCGAGAATGCCAAGCGCGCCGGCGGTTGCCTGCGCATGCCCAACGCTGCCGTTGGTGAAGATGAACTTGYGGCCGGGAAGGGCTTTGATTGCCGCTGCCAGCTCGGGCTGCGGTTCGAGACCGGTGTAGTCGATCGCATGCGCTTTTTCGAGGAACTCATCGGGATCGACCCCATGATGGATCATCAGTCCCTGAAGCGTCGTGCCGTGCTCGAGGTAATATTGCTTCTGCAATATCCGCGCGGCATCGCGGTCCAGCTTGAGCAACGCCGCAACATAGGCCGTCATGTTGCGGTCGATCTGCGAGAACAGGTCGACGTGGTGCGGATAGAGCGTGTTGTCGAGGTCGAACACCCAGTCGCGGACGTGCGAGAAATCGGTCTTGGCGGGTAAGGTTTTTATCTCTGTCATGGCGGCTCTTATGACACGGGTAGCAAGGCGTGCAAAACGGAAATCGCGGTTACCAGTCATCATTGATACGTCGCCGGATGCGGGCTAGAACTCAAGTCCGGCGAAAATACGAGGGAGGAATCGTGATGGAGCAGGCAAACAAGGCTGAGGATTTTGCGCGACTGCACCAGAAGGGCAATCCGCTCGTCCTTTACAACATCTGGGACGCCGGAAGCGCCGGCGCGGTGACAAAAGGCGGAGCCAAGGCGCTTGCCACGGGAAGCTGGTCGGTTGCAGCAGCCCAGGGGTTTGGCGATGGTGAGGCGCTCCCGCTCACACTGCTTGCTGACATCGTTCGGCTGATTTCCCGCGCAACTGACTTGCCGCTCACTGTCGATTTCGAAGGCGGCTTTGCGCTTGATCCCGACGATGTCGCCGCCAATGTCTCGATGATTGCCGATTGCGGCGCCGTCGGGATAAATTTCGAGGACCAGGTCATCGGCGGGCAGGGTGTGCATTCGATCGCTGCTCAGTCGGCCCGCATCCGGGCCATTCGCGATATGGCGGAGAGGCGCGAGATGCCGTTCTTCGTCAATGCGCGCACCGATCTTTTCCTAAAGGAGAAGGATGCAACGAAGCACGCCGCCCTGATCGACGACGCGGTCCTTCGAGCATCGGCCTATGCTGCAGCCGGCGCCAGTGGCTTCTTCGCGCCCGGCCTTGCCGATGCCGATCTGATCGGAAAGCTCTGCGATCGCGTGACCCTGCCCGTCAACATCATGATGTTTTCGGGCGTCCCTGATCGATCGACCCTTGCAAGCCTCGGGGTCGGCCGCATCAGCTACGGTCCGGGACCATATCGCGCGATGATCGAAAGGCTGAAGAACGAAGCCGCTGAGATCTATGGAACCACAGCGGGTTAGGGAACGATAAGCGTACCTGCGCCAAGCTCGGTGAATATCTCGAGTAGGACCGCGTGGGCGGTCTTGCCGTTCAGGATGACGACGCCCTGGACGCCGGCCTGGATTGCCTCGATGCAGGTCTCGACCTTGGGGATCATTCCACCGGAGATCGTGCCGTCCTTGATGAGGGCGTGGGCCTCGGACACTGAGAGCTCCTTGATCAGCTCGCCGTTCCTGTTGAGCACGCCGGGCACGTCGGTGAGGAACAGCAGGCGCGTCGCCTTCAGCGAACCGGCGATCGCGCCGGCAAATGTATCGGCGTTGATATTGTAGGTGGCACCGTCGCGGCCGGGTGCGACCGGAGCGATGACCGGGATCATCTCCGATTTCGCCAGAAGATCGAGCAAGGTGCGGTCAACCTCGACAACCTCGCCGACGAAGCCGAGATCGAGAACCCGCTCGATGTTGCTATCCGGATCAACGACCGTCTTTCTCGCCTTTTCGGCAAAGACCATGTTGCCGTCCTTGCCGCAAAGACCGATCGCCCATTCGCCGGTCTGGTTGATCAGCATGACGATCTCTTTGTTGATCGAGCCCGCCAGCACCATCTCGACGATTTCCACCGTCTTCTGGTCCGTCACGCGCAGGCCCGCCTCGAACTTCGATTCGATGCCCATCTTGGTCAGCATGGAGCCGATTT
This sequence comes from Rhizobium sp. 2YAF20, assembly GCF_052114685.1. Lineage (NCBI taxonomy): Bacteria > Pseudomonadati > Pseudomonadota > Alphaproteobacteria > Hyphomicrobiales > Rhizobiaceae > Rhizobium > Rhizobium sp. 2YAF20. The sequence continues at coordinate 129,608 of NZ_JBFRFF010000005.1, forward strand.
GCGGGCCACCGCCGTGAACCACGATCGGGTTGACGCCGGACTGCTTCAACAGCGCGATATCGGCTGCGAACGCCTTGCCAAGTTCGACATCGCCCATAGCATGGCCGCCATACTTCACCACGATCGTCTTGTTTTCGTAGCGTTGCATGTATGGTAGAGCCTGGGCCAGCAGACGTGCTTGTGTTTCGCTTTCAGACTCGGTCATGGGACACCCCGCAGGAATTGATCGCGGCGTTTTATCCCAAGTTTTTGACAGATGGAATAACGACGATGCGATTAGTTTTGAAGCCGTGCACCGTTGCTTCCATCGAGCCGGAAACCTTTGACATTCGCCTTGCCCGCCATAGGTTTTCTTCTAATATGCGTCGCTTCGAGGGAGCGGGGAATTTTGATTGGCCAGTGACGATGTCGCCGTTCTCATCAGCCGCGTGGCGCTGCGCGAACAGAGCGCCTTTTCAGAGCTTTACAACAAGACCAGCCCGAAACTTTTCGGCGTCTGCCTGCGTATCTTGAAAGACAGGACAGATGCCGAGGAGGTGCTTCAGGAGGTCTTCGTGAAAATATGGCAGCGTGCCGACCGGTATGTCGCGTCGGACAATCCTGCCATGCCCTGGCTGATGGCAATCGCCCGCAATCAGTCCATAGATGCCATTCGGGCGCGAAAGCCTGTCGCCGACGAAATAGACTCAGCGTACGATCTTGCCGATAGCCAGCCGGACCCCGAAAGCCAGGCTGTGAACAAGGGCGAGGGAAGGCGGATTGACAGCTGCATGGAAGAGTTGGAAGCTGATCGGGCGAAGGCGGTCCGTGGCGCTTATGTCGAGGGTCTCAGCTATCAGGAACTTGCCGATCAATTCGCCGTGCCGCTGAATACGATGCGGACTTGGCTGCGCCGCAGCCTGCTACGACTGAGAGAGTGCATGGACCGATGAGTTCACCTGACCAAAGCAAGGGAGACCGCTCCCGCGACGAAGTGCTCGCAGGCGAGTATGTTCTCGGCGTCCTTTCTTTGGAGGACAGGCAGAAGGTCGAGCGACGGATGCGCAGCGACCGGCCATTTGCAGCGATCGTCAGCCGCTGGGAACAGAACCTCTCGACCTTCAATGATGAATATGAAGCTTTGATGCCGTCTTTGTCGGTCTTTCCGAAGGTCGAGCGCCGCATATTCGGTGATGCCGGTTCGACTAAGGGTTTTTACGGCCGACTTTGGAGTTCGCTTCTCCTTTGGAGGTCCGTCGCGATTGCCTCGCTGGTTATTACCGCTGCCATGATAGCGACGAACGCCAATATCACTGCCCTGTCGCCGCGCAACAAGCCGCTCGTAGCAGCGCTTGGCGCGGAAAATAGCGCCATCAATCTGGTGGCGTCCTATGATGCAGCGAGCGGGCATCTGAAGGTGACGCCGGTCGCGGCTGGCAAGCCGGAGGAAAAGTCGTTGCAGCTTTGGCTCATTCGCGGCAGCAATCCGGCCCAATCGCTCGGCGTCCTGCCGCAGACGGGCGAAGGCGAGATCGCCATTCCCCAGGGCATTCGCAGTCAGCTCTCCGAGGGCGTCATCCTGGCCGTCAGCGTCGAACCCTTCGGCGGCTCGCCAACCGGCAAGCCGACGGGCCCAGTTGTCGCCTCCGGTGCCGTGCACCTTCCCTAAATCCGTGTAGAACACCCGCTCTGTGACAGCTCTGGCGCATGCCGGGGGCGCTTGGCGTTTGCGGATTTCTCATCCCTTTTAGCCTTCACACGAATATCTCGATTTTGCTGAAACTCTTTTTCCGGGCCGGCCGTATCTCCTACGTCCGGGGCAGCAGAGGGCATGGTCAAGACCAGCCACGTCGCGGGTAACAAAGTTCGCATGTGTGAATTCAAAGAGAGGAAGAGGAACACCCAATGATCAAGACCACGCTCCGCATTCTGGCTGTCGCAGCAGTCGTGTCGGGAGGCACCTGCGACGCCTTTGCAAAAAATCCCGTGGTGGGCGGGGCGCCGATGTACGCCACCAAGAACATCGTCGAGAACGCCGTCAATTCCAAGGATCACACGACGCTCGTCGCCGCCGTCAAGGCTGCCGGCCTCGTCGATACCCTTGAAGGCAAAGGCCCCTTCACGGTTTTCGCGCCAACCAATGAAGCTTTCGACAAGCTTCCCCCGGGCACGGTGCAGACCCTGCTGAAGCCTGAGAATAAGGCAAAGCTCGCCAAGATCCTCACCTGCCATGTCGTTTCCGGCGATGAGATGTCTTCCGCCATCAAGAAGATGGTGATGGGTGCTGGCGGCGAATACGACGTCAAGACCGTCGGCGGCTGCGTGCTCAAGGCCATGGATAAGGGTGGCAAGATCACGCTTACGGACGAAGCCGGCGGCATCGCCCACGTGACCATCGCCGACGTCAAGCAGTCGAACGGCGTCATCCACGTCGTCGATAAGGTTCTGCTGCCGAAGATGTAATCATTGTCGGCAATGGAGCCGCCGCCCCTGGGGTCAGGGGCGGCGGTTTTTTTGGCTATAGGGTAATGCCGACGGTCTCGCGAATGGCTTGTCGCAGCTCGTCGAGGCCTTCGGTCTTTTCTGAAGAGGTCGCCAGTATGTCCGGGTAGGCGGCTGGCCGCTTTCGGATCTTTTCCTTGGTATCGGCCAACAACCTGGGCATTCCCGAGACATGGATCTTATCGGTCTTGGTCAGCACCACCTGATAGGACACGGCAGCCTTGTCGAGCAGCGTCATCACGTCCTCGTCGTTCTTCTTGATGCCGTGGCGGCTGTCGATCAAGAGATAAACGCGCTTGAGGGTCGAGCGCCCGCGCAGATAGTCGAACACCAGCTTCGTCCACGCCTCGACATGCTCCTTCGGCGCCTGCGCGTAGCCATAGCCTGGCATGTCGACCAGCGCCATCGGCGGCAAGTCGCCGCCTTCGCCGGAAAAGCCGTCGGGAACGAAATAGTTGAGTTCCTGCGTGCGGCCCGGCGTATTGGAAGTGCGAGCGAGGCCCTTGTGACCGACGAGAGCATTGATCAGCGACGACTTGCCGACATTCGAGCGGCCGGCGAATGCAATCTCGAGCGGCCCCTCGGGCGGCAGGAATTTCATCGCCGGCACGCCGCGAATGAAAATCCACGGTCGCCCGAAGATCGGCTTGTCGTTCTTTGCGGTTTCGTCGGCCATGCGCTCGCGATCTCTTGTTATTTGGGCCGATGAATTCACGGTTTTGGCCCTGAATGTCAAGTTCAGCGCCGAACTCGCCATGCAGCCGGGTTCTGTCAAAAGAAAACCCCGGACTTTGCCGGGGTTCTCAAAGCTATTTTGTTTCGGCCGGTTTTCGTCGGAACAGATTGCGGACGTTGTCGAACAGTTCGACCTTCACGCCATGCCGCTTCATGATGATCGACTGCTGGATCACCGAGAGCGTGTTGTTCCATGCCCAGTAGATCACGAGGCCGGCCGGGAAGCTCGACAGCATGAACATGAATACCAGCGGCATCCAGTTGAAGATCATCGCCTGGGTCGGGTCTGGCGGCGTCGGGTTCATGCGCATCTGCAGGAACATCGTCACGCCCATGATCAGCGGCCATACACCGAGGTGCAGCATGGTCGGCGCTTCGAACGGCAATGCCCCGAACAGGTTAACGAACGAGGTCGGATCCGGAGCCGAGAGGTCGCGGATCCAGCCAAAGAACGGCGCATGCCGCATCTCGATAGTGATGTAGATCACTTTATAGAGCGAGAAGAAGATCGGGATCTGCAGCGCGATCGGCCAGCAGCCGGCGACAGGGTTGATCTTCTCTTCCTTGTAGAGCTGCATCGTGGCCTGCTGCAGCCCCATCTTGTCGTCGCCGAACTTGGCCTTCAGTTCCTCCATCTTCGGCTGCATGCGCTTCATGTTCGCCATCGAAGCGTACTGCTTGCTGGCGAGCGGGAAGAACAGCGTCTTGACGACGATGGTGGTGCAAAGGATGGCGACGCCGAAGTTGCCGAAGAAGCGATAGAAGAAGTCCATGAGCTTGAACATCGGCTTGGTGATGAAATAGAACCAGCCCCAGTCGATTAGGCGGTCGAAGCGCGGGATCGAGTAGCTCTGCTCGTACTGGTCGATGACCGGCACTTCCTTGGCGCCGGCAAAGACGAGGTTTTTCAGGTCGACGGATTGGCCGGGAGCGACAGTGACCGCATCCTGCTTGTAATCAGCCTGGAAGCGCGGCTGGCCGTCGGTGAAGTGCGAGAAGCGCGCGTTGTAGGCCGTCGTCTGCGGCGGGACCATGGTCGCCGCCCAATACTTGTCGGTAATGCCGAGCCAGCCACCCGTCGCCTTCGCGGGTTCGACGTTTTCCTTCTCGACTGCCGCATATTTGCTTTCGAGTAGGCCGTCCTCGCCGATGACGCCGATGAAGCCTTCATGCAGGACGTAGGTCGATGCGACCAGAGGCTTGTTGTAGCGGATGACGCGGCCGTAGCTTGAAAGCGTGACCGGCTGTTGGCCGCCATTGCTGATCTTGTCGGCGATGGTGAACATGTAATGTTCGTCGACCGAGATCGTGCGATTGAACGTGATGCCCTTGTCGTTGGTATAGCTCAGCGTGACCGGCGTTTTTTCGGTCAGTTTGTCGCCGCTTGCAACTTTCCACACCGTCGCCGGCCCGGGGGTAGCACCGGAGTTGTCGCCACCGATATAGCCGAGCTCGGTGAAATAGCCGTCCTTGGTCTCGGCCGGGCTGAAGAGGGTGATGATCGGGCTCGTCTTATCGACGGTCTCGCGGTAGCCCTTGAGCTTCAGGTCGTCGAGCCGTGCGCCGGCAAGATTGATCGAGCCGGAAAGCGCAGCTGTGTCGATCGTGACGCGCGGGGTCTTTGCAAGTGCCTCTTCGAGCGTCTGCGCTGTCGGCGCTGCCTGGCCTGCGGGAAGGGCACCGCTGGCAGCGGTGTTTGCAGCCGACGTCTGGGCGTTGGCGGGTGTTGTTTGTTCCGTCTGATGCTGCTGCGCCTTGGCGATCGCTTCGGCCTTGCGCTGCGCTTCGATACGCGGATTCATATAGAGAAACTGCCAGGCGAGAACGATCAGCACCGACAGGCCGATCGCGATGAAGTAATTGCGGTTCTTTTCCATCATTCTTTCCTGGAGCGGTCCGGTTGCGGCCGGCGGTGTTTCGGCTTCGCTTCGACGCGGGCAGCCAACTCGCGGGCCAGCGCATCGAAGGGCGCGGTCAATACGTCGCGCCGAGCGACAACCACATAGTCGTGTCCGGGCTGCATTGCAAACCCGGCATGTAGCCGCACCGCTTCTTTCAGCCGGCGGCGCATGCGGTTGCGTTCCACTGCGTTCCCGTGCTTTTTGGTTACGGTAAAGCCGACGCGTGGCTCTGCCTCGGGCAAGTTGCGGTCCAGCGCTTCAATGAGGAAAAAATTTCCCCGGCGCTTTTCGCCTGCACGGACGGCAAGAAACTGCGGCCGGCTTTTCAGCCGCCCGACAGTCTTATCTGGTTGTGCATTCGTCATTCGCCCGCCATCGCTATCGGGCATATCCGGCCTTAGGCCGAAAGACGCTTGCGGCCGCGCGCGCGGCGGGCAATGATGACCTTACGGCCGCCCTTGGTAGCCATGCGTGCGCGAAAGCCGTGACGGCGTGCGCGAACAAGCTTGGATGGTTGATAGGTACGCTTCATTTATTTTAAACACCGCGGAGTGCGGCCCTTCTTGGGTTTGCATAGTGCAAGGAGCGTTGTTGGTCGCACGACTGTGGACCCGCAATAGCAGGTTCCATCACCGAACGTGCGCGGCTTATAGGGATGAAGCCCGCGAAAGTCAATTATCCCTAGCCGGATTCAAGTTGCTCCGAGAGCGTCTGCCGAAGAAGTCCCGCAAAGCGCTATTAATACTTGCGGCATTTCCCAGGGGTTGAATTTTTTCCCCTCCAAAGAGGCCTATCCTGTAATTTCATTTCAATATCTGCGGTTTCACCTGGGAATGAACGAAACCAGTGTCCGGGCCTACAGAAAATCATCCCGATTAATATGTCGGCTGAGCAAGCTTACATTAAGTATTTTAGTCAATGCTTATCGATATATGTGTGGAGGAGGTCCTTCCCATGCCGTCTCTTTGCCCTCCAGGAGGTATTTCGTTGAAAATCCGCGGCAAAATCAACTTGCTCGTTATCGTCATGGCTGGAGCTGCGCTAGTGATCGGTGCAACAGGGCTCTACGCCATGCACGAATATGACGCACAACTTCAGACCTACGAACAGGTCGCGGAGCGAGCGCATCTCGGAGAGCGGCTGAACCGCTACGTGACGGCAGTGGTCATGGAAGCACGCGGAATCTACGCCGCCGACGACGCAAAGGCCGCAAAGACCTTCGCCGATGGGTTGGTGGCCGACCTCGGCGAGATCGACAAGGTTCTGGCCAGCTGGTCGCCACTCGTGCCCGACAGCCAGAAGTCGGCGTTCAACAGCCTGGTCGACCGGTCGAAGGAGTTCCGTGGTTTCCGCCTGGAGACCGCGCGGCTCGGAACAACCGATGGACCGGACGCTGCCGGCAAACAGGGTAACAACGACGCCAACCGCGCCAACCGCAAGGCTTTCCAGGGCGAGATCGATGCGGTCGTTCAGACCGACAAAGCCGAACTCAGCGCGATCGACCAGCAGGTTGATGCTTTCCGTGACATGATGTTCTGGTTGCTCCTCGGCATCACCACGGCAGGGATCGCCTCGGGCGTTGGCCTCGGCCTCTACATCGGCACGGCACATCTCAGCCGCCCGATCAAGAAGGTGACCGAGACCATCAAGCAGGTCGCCGACGGCAATTTCGATGTCGATGTTCCCTTTGCAGGTCGAAACGACGAGATCGGCGACATGGCCGCCGCCGTCGAGGTATTCAAGCAGAATGGTCTTGCGGTCAATAGGATGAATGCCCAGGAAGCCGCGATGCGCGCCAAGAGCGACGACCTGCAGTCCAGTATGTCGCTGGTTGTCGCTGCCGCTGCCGCCGGGGATTTCAGCCGTCGCATCGACAGGGACTATGATGACGAAAACCTCAACCGTTTCGCCCGGAACATCAACGAGGTGCTGCAGAGCGTCGATACCGGTGTCACCGAAACACGCCGCGTCATCGCAGCGCTGGCCGAAGGTGATCTGACCTCGACGATGAGCGGTTCCTTCCAGGGCGCATTCGGCGAGTTGCAGCAGAACGTCAACCAGACGCTGGCGACGCTTCAAAGCACCATGCGCGAGGTGCGCGAGACGACCGAATCGATCAATGGCAACGCCAACGAATTGCGCAGCGCCAGCGACGATCTGTCAAGGCGCACCGAGCAACAGGCGGCTGCCCTTGAAGAAACCTCCGCCGCCCTCGACGAGATCACTGCCGTTGTCCAGAATTCGACGGGTCGCGCTCAGGAAGCAAGCGTCATGGCGACCGAGACAAAAGAGAACACCGAGCGTTCGGGCACCGTCGTGCGCAGCGCCGTCGACGCCATGGGCCGCATCGAGCAGGCCTCCCGCGAAATCAGCCAGATCATCAACGTCATCGACGAGATCGCCTTCCAGACCAACCTCCTGGCGCTGAACGCCGGCGTCGAGGCGGCGCGCGCCGGCGAGGCGGGCAAGGGCTTTGCCGTCGTCGCGCAGGAAGTCCGCGAACTTGCCCAGCGTTCCGCAAAGGCCGCCAAGGACATCAAGGCGTTGATCACGAAATCGGGCGGAGAGGTTCAGGTGGGGGTCAAGCTGGTCCAGGCGACCGGCGAGGCGCTGGCAGAGATCGAGACACGCGTTTTGGCAATCAACGATCATATCCACTCGATCGCCACCTCGGCGCGGGAACAGTCCACCGGTCTGCAGGAGGTCAACACCGCGGTCAACCAGATGGACCAGGTCACGCAACAGAATGCGGCGATGGTCGAAGAGACGTCGGCAGCGACCCACAAGCTCTCCGGCGAGGCCGACGGCCTGTTGCGGCTCGTCTCTCACTTCAAGATCGAGGAGAGGACGCGCGCGCCCGTACTTGTGCGCCCGCAGACGCGTCGTGCCGAGAGCCATCGCCCAGAAGCGCACCGCACAGAGGTCCACCGGCCTGTCCAATCGCCGGCCCGCCGCATGATCAACAATGTCGCCCTGGCTTTCTCGGGCAGCAACGCGGCACCCGCAAAACAGACGGCGTCGCAGGACTGGGAAGAATTCTGATCGACTAGGATCGTCCTGAAAACCCAAAAAGGCGCCGCGTTCAAAACAGTGCGGCGCCTTTTTTGCTTTTCTCAATTTCAAACGGTCTCGCAATTGCAGCAATGGAGATTGGAATGTGGGGAACAATCTCCTATGTTCGTTCCTGAAGAAATTCGCCTTGCTGACGAAGCGGGATACCGGCAAATGGAAAATAGGCAGGACGTAAGCGCCGCCGAGGGCATCAAGGCTTCGTCGCGCCTGGGGACAAAGTTCTTTCGCCCGACAGGCATTTTCAGTGGGCTTTCCGGCAAGCTGCTGCTCCTGACCGTCGTGTTCGTCATGTTCGCCGAAGTTCTGATTTTCGTTCCCTCCGTCGCCAACATGCGGCTGCGCTGGTTGCAGAACCGTCTGAGCACGGCCGCCGCCGCCGCGATTGTCATTGACGGTCTTCAGCCGGTGGAGCTGCCGCGCTCGCTGCAGCGGGAAACATTGATGGCGACCGGCACGCGCGCCATCATTTTGCGCAAGGACGGTACCTCGCGACTACTGGCAGCGGCCGAAATGCCGTCATCGGTCGATGATCAATATGACTTGGCAGATGTCTCCATGTTGGCGTCGATCCGCGATGCGCTGGACACGATCCTCTTCGGCGGAGATCGCATTATCCGCGTCTTCGGCCCGGTCGGCGACGGCACGACCGGCGTCGAGGTGGTGTTGAAGGACACCAATCTCAGAGATGCGCTGCTCCTTTATTCGCGCAACGTCTTCCTAATGTCGCTGCTGCTTTCCTTCGTCACGGCCACGCTGATCTTTTTTGCCATCAATCGCATCATGATACGCCCGATACGCAGGCTGACTGACAGCATGCAGGCCTATTCCGACGATCCGGAAGATCCGAGCCGGGTGCTTGTTCCCGATCGTGGACGCGACGAGCTTTCCGTTGCCGGCCGCCATCTCGCATCCATGCAGGTGCAGTTGCAGAAGACTTTGAAACAGCAGAAGAACCTCGCGGCACTCGGCCTGGCCGTCTCGAAGATCAACCATGACATGCGCAATATCCTGGCCTCGGCGCAGCTGATGTCCGACCGCTTGGTCGATGTCGACGATCCGATGGTGAAGCGCTTCGCGCCGAAGCTCCTGCGCACGATCGATCGTGCCGTCGGCTATACCACCGAGGTTCTGTCCTACGGGCAGGCGTCAGAATCCGCGCCGCGCCGCCGCAGGGTGCACCTTCGCGATCTCACAGAAGAGGTGCGGGATATCTTGGCGATCGATCCCGATACCGGCATCGAGTTCATCGAGCAGGTGAGCCCGGATCTCGAGGTCGACGCCGACAGCGAACAGCTCTTCCGCGTCATCCACAATCTGTGCCGCAATGCGCTCCAGGCGCTGATGACTTACCGCGAGACCGAGCCGGATAGCACGTTACGCATCACCGTCTCCGCCCGCCGTATTGGCAGCGTCGTCAGCATCACGGTTGACGACACCGGCCCCGGCATGCCGCAAAAGGCGCGGGAAAACCTCTTCACCGCCTTCAGGGGTTCGGCGCGTTCGGGCGGCACCGGCCTCGGTCTTGCGATTGCCCGCGAGCTCGTGCTTGCCCATGGCGGCACGATTGCGCTGGTTGAAAAACCGGCCGCCGGCACGCAGTTCCGCATCGAAATCCCCGACCGGCCGGTATCTCTCGACGACTACCGCAGCCGCACCATCCTCGAGAGATGAGGCCTGTCAGGGCTTTGCGAGATGCGCCGACGAAAATCGCGGTTTTTTCAGAAACCCCCTTGCTTTCGAATGGCGGACGTTTTAGAGGATCGCCACGCAAACGGTTTTGCCCGTTTTCGTCACGCACCCGTAGCTCAGCTGGATAGAGCACCAGACTACGAATCTGGGGGTCGGGCGTTCGAATCGCTCCGGGTGCGCCACTATTCTCCAATCATTTTGTTAGCCGGCGGATGCCTCCCGCAGATGCCGGAGCCGTGGGACATTTGTCGCTCCGCAAAGCTGATCGTAAAGTTCAGGAGACCGGTGCGCACCTGTCGAGGGGTGCCGGCGATGCCCTGGCGCTTGGGCAAAAGAAAAGCCGGCGCAAACGGCCGGCCAAATTTCGAAGGTTCGCGAACCTCCGGAGGGGAACAGCCGAAACGGGGAACCGTATCGACTGCTATGTAATATGGGTTCCGATCCATTTAGTTCAAGCGCATGGTTCTATGTGACGCCTTCGGGGCAATGAAAAGCTTACCGGGATGTAAAGTCCAGGCCATGCTGATACACATTTGAGAGCTTATCTTGTTTCCACGCTGATGTTTTTCAGCCGTCGGCAGTATGGCGACATCGGCTCGACAAAGGAGGAAACAACATGAAACCAATCATCGCAGCCGCTGTATTGGCGGCCCTTGCGCTATCGAGCGCCTCTGCATCCTTTGCAAAGTCCGATTGCAAAAAGGACATCAGCGATTTTGATGCCGGGGTCAAGACAACCAAGGCAAGCACGGTCAACGTAGCAAAGGCGACGAAGCTTCGCGACGAGGCGAACAAGGATTGTCTCGCAAAGGGCGGCAGCGCCCAGGGAGATGCCGACATGAAGCAGGCGCTCATGCTTATCGGCGTCAAGTAACCGCCGCTTTCTACAACCGACGGGGCCGGCCTGCGACACGTGGGGCGGCCTCTTTGTGCCTTGATGCGTGATAACCAATCCGAAACCCGCCGGTGCCATCATCGGGAATGGTCAGAAACATACTTGGTGCCTTGTTTGCCGCTTTCGCCATCGGGATGGTGGCGGAGAAGGCATTGTTCGAACCACCTGCCTCCATGGAAGTCTGGCGCAAGTGCACGCTGGAGGCGCACGGTTTGTTCTGGCAGGAACAGCGCGCGGCGTGCATCCGCGACAGCCGGCGCTAAACATTGAGCTTGAGTTCGATCGCCAAAAAAGACCCCACCGCAATCTCTGTCGGTGGGGCAGGTCGGAAATGATAAGTGAGTGTCCGCCATTCTAGCAAAAAAGCCGAAAATCTCAAGCGAACCTGCTATTCGGGTCGCGCTGAAACATCTCTCGCGGCGCCGCCTTCAATCGCGCCGAATACCCAGCGTCAGCTCTGAGTGTCGGTGGCGTTGGCAGAGGCTGTCCCAGACGCCGTTGTCGCGCCCGACACTGTCGATGAGGACGGGTATGTCAGATAGTAGAACTGCGAGCCGACCTGGCCGAAATAGGCGTCTTTGCCGCTTTCCTTGTCGATGAAGCTGCCGTCGCTCGTCCGGCTGAACGTCCCGTTGGAGCTACGAGCAAGGTGGGCCTTGAGATAGTCGTTCCAATCCGTGACCGGGATGGCGGTGCCGCTCTTGCTCGTCCCGTCGGTCGTCGTCGCAGCCGCATCGGTGCTTGCGCTTGGGTCCCAGGCAGTGATGGAGACGCCGCTTGCCGGATCGTTGACAGTCAGCGTGCCGTTTGCAAGCGCGTCGAGCATCGCCTGCGCCTGGCCGCCGTCTTCGTTTTTCTTGGCGGTCGCGGTCAGGTTCTGCTTCAGGAGCGCCATGAAAGAGCTGGTGGTGATGTCCGTGCTGGCAACGTCTGAGCTCGATGTCGATGTTGTAGTGGACTGGCTTGCCGACATGCTGTTGAGAATGCTCGTCAGAGATGCCTGCGACGACGACGGCAGGCTTGAAATGTCGCCGGAGCCCGGGGTCGATGAACTGCTATCCTGCGACGAGCTGTCATCCGAGCTGGTCATCAGCACCTGGAGTGCCATCTGGGCTGCAATCATTCGGGTATTTGAGAGTGCGGAAACCATGGGCAGACCTCTTTTTGGCGACCATGATCGTTCCTAGTGGAGCCAGTCGCGACTGCATGACTGCGCAATCACTAAGATAAGGAACTTGCCCCGGGCTTATGGCGGGGTCAGGCACGACTGCCCCCTTCCATCCGGTCGATTTCCGAGCGAATACGCTGCTGGACATCATTATCCTGAACGCGCACCGCCTCCATCAGCTCGCGCAAGGTTCCGCGCAGGCCGTGGACCTGATCGACGAGATCCATGACGACATCGACACCGGCTTCGTTGACACCCATCGCCTCGACGAGATCGAGAATAAGGCGACCCCGGGCGACGTCGGCATCGCGAAAGTACAGTCCCCGGTCGGTCCTATCCGGTACCACCCAGCCCTGCTCGACCCAGACGTCGAGGATCGTGACATCGATTTTGAGGCAGAGGCGGAATTCAAGATCGTTCATGGCTCAAACTCCCATGCTTTTTCTCGGTTCATGCGTCTTTCCCGCCGGCCAGTCCTCAACGAAACTCGCAAGATCCGTATTCGATCCATCCGGCAACATGATCTTGAGCGTCACATAGGCATCGCCGCTTTCTCCGCCGCGCTTTGGTACGCCCTTGCCCTTGAGACGCAGGGTTTTCCCCGTATTCGAATTTGGAGGCAGCGTCACGGTCACCGGACCGCTAGGCGTCGGCACGCGGATCTTGCCGCCGAGAACCGCTTCATGCAGCGAGATGGGCAGGTCGAAACGAATGTCGTCTTCGTCGCGAACATAGAATTTATGCGGCCGCACCCGGATATCGATAAGCGCATCTCCCGCCGGGCCTCCGCCAAAACCGGGTTCGCCCTTTCCGCGCAGGCGCAGTGTCTGTCCGTCGCGCGTACCGGGCGGAATAGCGACTTCAAGCGCCGGTCCCTCCGGCAGGCTCACCTGGGTCTTCGTGCCATTGACGGCGTCGAGAAAATCGACCTCCATGGAATAGTGTCGATCCTGACCCTTCATTTTCGTCTGCCCCTGGCCGCCGCCCCGGCGCGAGAAGAAACTGGAAAAGACATCATCCGCGTCGCCGAAATCGGCAAATCCGCTGGCGTTCTGATAGCGGCCGCCAGCGCCGTTGGTGGATGCGTAATCGCGATAGTAGCTTCGTGGCGCCTGCTCGGTTCCCGCTCCGTCGATCTCGCCGCGATCGAAGCGCGCCCGTTTTTCCTCGTCGCCAACAATGCCGTAGGCCGCAGAGATCTGCTTGAATTTCTCTTCGGCCTGCTTGTCGCCGGGGTTGAGATCCGGATGCAGCTTTTTTGCAAGCTTGCGGTAGGCGCTCTGGATATCCTTTTGCGCCGCATCTCGCTTGACGCCAAGAATTTCGTAGGGATCGCCGCTCATGCATAGCTCCGTTTCAATGGCGGGGAGACAGATTGCTCCGCTTCTCCCTGCTCGCCTCGGTAAACATAGTTGCCAATCCGCGCATTCAAAGCCACCCAAATGCATTTTTTGAGCGAAATCAATTGCCGGGGCAATTTTAGCAGTGACGCATCTGGCCAGATGTCCGACGCGCGTTATGTGTTCAAAAGGGTTGTTCAAGAAAAGGGCGCTGACGTGAACAGATTGCTTTCCGCCATTTCCGCAACGGCGCTCAGCGCGTTGCTGGGCTTGACTTCTATCCTGCCTGCGACGGCTGCGCCAATCTCCAACATGTCGCCAATTGGAAACGCCGGTCTATCGCAATCCTCCGATGTGATTGACGTACAGTATAGGCGGTATGCGCATCGCCCCGTGCATCGCCCGGTTCACGGCCGCCCCGGCTATGGCCGTCCACCCTATCATCATCGTCCGGCTCATCCGATCCACCGTCCCGGCTACCGGCCGGGCTACTGGCATGGCTATCACGGCTACCACTATGCACGCCCCGGCTATCGTCGCTACAATGACGGCCTCTGGTATCCGCTGGCAGCCTTCGGTGCCGGCGCTGTCGTCGGTGGCGCAATTGCCACACGGCCGGCCCACGCCAGCAGCCATATTCAATGGTGCGCCAATCGCTACCGCACCTATCGCGTCTCGGACAATACCTACCAGCCGAACAGCGGCCCGCGCGCCCAGTGCGTTTCGCCCTGAGCCCAGTGCGCTTCGCCTGCAAGGATTGCTCAAATCGAAAAAGGCGGCTCTCGAGCTGCCTTTTTCATGACTGGCCCGTGACGAGCTAGGCTGCGGCGGCCGATCGGCCCGTGACGCCGGTAAGCTCTTCGGAGGTTTCCCAGAGCCGGCGCCAGATCGCTTTGTTGAGGGCAGGGGATGCGATCTTTGCAACCTTGGGCGACCCCCTCAGCTCGTAGAAGCCGTCTGGGCCGTACATGACGCCACCGCTGGCATCCGGCGATGTCGCCGCGTAAAGCGTCGGCAGGGCGCCGTCGGCGGCCGATTGCGACATGAACGGCGCAAGCACCTTGGCAACACGCTCCAGCAGTGCCGGCCTGTCCTCGCGACCCATGCGCGGTCCAGTGCTTTGCAATCCCGTGAGGGAATAGCCGGGATGTGCGGCATTGCTGATCAGGTTCCACGCTTCGGCGCGCGCGCGGCGTTCAAGCTCCAGGCTGAACAGGAGCGTCGCCAGCTTGGATTGCGAATAGGCTTTCCAGGGCGTGTAGCCCTTTTGCAATTGCAGGTCGTCGAACTGAATCTTGCCCGACCGGTGGGCCAAGCTGCTGACCGTCACGACGCGCGGCGAGGGCGCCGCAAGCACTCTCGGCATCAGATGCATGTCGAATGCAAAGTGTCCGAGATAGTTGGCGCCGAGCTGCATCTCGAAGCCATCAATGGTTTCGTAGCGCGTCGGAATGGCCATGACGCCGGCATTGTTGATGAGGAGGTCGATATGTGGAACCGAGCCTGCAATGCGGCTGGCGCAAGCGGCGACCGACGACAGGTCTGAAAGATCCAACGGTTCGAAGCTGGCATCTGTGCCTGGCCAGGTGCCGCGTATTTCCGCAAGCACCTCCGCGCCTTTTTGGCCGTTGCGCGAGGCGATGATGACGCTGGCGCCGGCCGCCGCGAGTGCCTTGGCCGCTTCATAGCCGATGCCGCCTGTTGCCCCTGTGATGACGGCAATTCGGCCCGATTGGGAGGGAATGTCTTTGACGGTAAAACTGGACATGCAAATCTCCAAGGATGCGGATGGCTTTAGCTGCGATGCAACGCAATTATTGCACTAAAAGCAAAAATACAATATATGCAATATATGCCAATATGCATCAAATTGATTTGACTGGATCATGGCGGTGTGCCTTCGAACGGCCATGCTTCCCGCTCAAATGAACGTCATGCTACGATGACCTTTTCAACGATTGGACGTATTGAATGTCTGCAAACACGACCTGCTCTGATTTCGTTCAATTCTTCCGCTCCTGGGTAAGCAATCCGCTGCGGGTGTCGGCGATCGCCCCCTCCGGGGAGAGGCTCGCGCGCCTGATGACGATGGAGGTCGAAGCGCTCGACGGGCCGGTCCTCGAGCTCGGGCCGGGCACCGGTGTTTTCACCCGCGCGCTCTTGGCGCGCGGCATCCGGGAGTGCGATCTGACGTTGATCGAATTCGGCGCAGAGTTTGCCGGCGCATTGTCGGCGCGCTTCCCTGAGGCGCGGGTGGTGCAGATGGACGCCAGCGAGATTGGTCAGGCAGGGCTCTTCGATGGAAAATCGGTCAATGCCGTTGTCAGCGGACTGCCGCTTCTCTCCATACCACCGGCAAAGGTCGCTGCCATTCTTTCCGCCGCCTTCAGCGTTCTGCGGCCGGGCGGCGCCTTCTACCAGTTCACCTACGGCCCGCGCTGTCCGGTCTCCCGCTCCATCATGGACACTTTGGACCTCGAGGCGACACGGATCGGCGGCACGGTGCGCAACCTGCCGCCAGCAAGCGTCTACCGCATTTTGCACAAGGCGCCGGTGGTGGTCTCCACCGATTGCGCGCTGAAGGACAGTGGGAATGACGACGCTGAGATCACGATGCCTGCCGGTGATATGATGACGGAAAAGTGTGGTCGTAATTCCAGCGCGCCGAATGCGGGACTATAGATGGACGCAACGAAAGACATCGATCGGGAATTGAAGGAAGGCCGGCGCGAGCGCAAGCGCCGCCAGACGCGGGAGCGCATCGAGCAGGCAGCGATGGAGCTTTTCCTGAAGCGCGGGTTCGACCGCACGACGATCGAGGACATCACCGAAGCAGCCGACGTCTCCAAGCGGAGCTTCTTCGATTACTTTCCGAGCAAGGAAGAAGTCGTCTTCGCCTGGCAGGATCTGTTTGCCGACGGCCTTGCGGCCGCCGTCGCAGCACGCCCAATCGACGAGCCGATCGTCAAGGTCGTGGAAGAAGCCCTGACGTCGACGATCATTGCGGCGCTTGATCGGCAGAGCCTGGCAGTTGCCGACCTCATTCGCGAAACGCCGGTGCTTTGCGCCCGCAACCAGCTCAAATATTCCAAGCTGGAGCAGAAATTGACAGAGGCGCTGCTTGCCAGAAACACCGACGACGACAACGAGCGCCTGCGCATTCGGCTGCTGTCGGTCGTGGTGATCGGCGTTCTCAGGGTTGGCGGCGAGAGATGGCATGAAGAGCCGCGCCCCGAATCGATCGAGGCGTTTGCCCGTGATATATTCAGCCAGCTTTGGCGCGTACTCGCCGACTTCGGCAACGACATCCAAGCCGACCCAAAAGCTAGATGATAGTCACGTCAGAGCGCCCGCCGTCGATGGTAGGACGTCCTGTCGGCGGCGGCGAAGAAAATCGATCAGCGCCCTGAGTTTCGCTGGTACCCGCCGGCGGTCGGCATAGTAGAGCGTTAGGCCAGCGAGTGCAGGACTCCAATCGGTAAGGACCCGCACCAGCCGTCCATCGTCGAGAAAGCGGTCGATGTAGCCGTTGACCATGTAGGCGAAGCCGATCCCGTCGAGAGCTGCCTGAGTAAGCGCCGCGGAATCGTTGAGGATCAGCCTTCCAGCAACCGCAAGCTCAATCTTCTGGCCGTCTTTCTCAAACTCCCAGCGCTCGACCTGGCCGCTACTTGCGTGGCGAAAGCCGATGCAATTGTGATTAAGGAGATCGTGTGGCTGTTTCGGAACGCCGCAGCGGCTGAGATAATCGGGAGACGCGATGATATGGGCGCTCAATTCGGGCCCAACCTTCAGCGCTACCATGTCTTTCTGCACGAGATCGCCAAAGCGGATGCCGGCGTCGAAACCCTGCTCGACGATGTCGGCGAGCGAAGGCTCGATACGCACCTCTAGCTCGATATCGGGATAGGTATCGAGAAAATCCCTGAGGAGCGGCTGTAGCGCGATCATGTAGCCGGCGCGCGCCACATTGATGCGCAGCAAGCCCGCCGGCCTATCGACAGCCTCGCGCATCTCAAGCGCTGCCGCCTTCAACTCACGGACCGCCGGAACCACGCGATCGAAATAGTGTTGACCGGCCTCCGTCAGGCTGACGCTGCGTGTCGTGCGGTTGAAGAGTGCCAGCCGCATTCGTTGTTCGAGCTTGCCTATCGCCTGGCTGATGGCGGAGGGCGAAACCCCGAGCCGACCGGCCGCTGCCGAAAAGCTCCGCTCCTCCGCCACCATCAGGAATGCGATCAAGCCATCCAGCATGTCCTTTTGCACGCTATGTTCCAAGTCTCACCTCGTCGCGACTAATCAGATTTTCTAACAAGCCTATATAGAATTACCGAGGTTATCAAAATTATCGCCGGGCGATAGCGTCGGACCGCAAACAAGGAGCTCCATCATGTCCGACGGAAAAACCAGGATATTTTTCATCACCGGCGTGTCCACCGGCTTCGGCCGCGCGCTCGCGGAGGCAGCATTGGCCGAGGGTCACAAGGTAGCAGGCACGCTACGCAACGAAGAAGGCCGCGCCGAATTCCAGGCACTGAAGCCCGGCTTCTCATTCGGCAAACTGCTCGACGTGACCGATAATGCCGCGATTGCGCCTGTCATCGCTGAAGTCGAGGCAGAGGTCGGTCCCATCGACGTTCTGGTCAACAACGCCGGCTACGGCCACGAGGGGCTGCTCGAGGAGTCCTCGATCGCCGACCTGCGGCGGCAGTTCGAGGTCAATGTTTTCGGCCCGGTGGCTGTCATCCAGGCAGTGCTGCCCTACATGCGAAAACGGCGCTCGGGCCACATCCTCAACGTCACCTCCATGGGCGGGATCATCACCATGCCGGGCATTTCGTTCTATCACGGCAGCAAGTTTGCTCTCGAAGGGATTTCCGAAAGCCTCGGCAAGGAAGTCAAGAGCTTTGGCATTCATGTGACCGCTGTCGCGCCGGGTGGCTTCAGGACCGATTGGGCAGGTCGCTCCATGGTCCGGGCCGAACGCTCCATCGAAGACTATAACGAGGTGTTCGAGCCCTTGCGTGCACGGCGGCTCGGCTACAACGGCAAGCAGGCCGGCGATCCGAAGAAAGCGGCAAGGGCCATGCTGAAGGTGGTTGCATCCGACAATCCGCCTGCCCATCTGCTTCTGGGCCGCGACGCGATCAACCTCGTGCGCGAAAAGCTCGGGCTTTTGAAGTCGGAGTTCGATGCATGGGAGCCGGTGTCGAGTTCAACCGATTTCGAATGAGCAAGACAATTACCAATGGAAAGGGAAGACCATGTCAGAGTTGAACGCATCCAAATCAGGAACCTTCAAGATCGGCGGTGACCTGACTGTCAACCGCCTTGGCTTCGGCGCCATGCGCGTCACCGGGCGCGGCATCTGGGGCGATCCGCAAGACCACGCGGAATCCATCCGTACACTGAAGCGCCTGCCGGAGCTCGGTGTGAATTTCATCGATACAGCCGACAGCTACGGCCCCGACGTGTCGGAACGTCTGATCAAGGAAGCGCTGCATCCCTATGGCGGCAAGGTGGTCATCGCCACCAAGGCGGGTCTAACCCGAACCGGCCCCGACCGGTGGATCCCGCTCGGCCGCCCGGAATATCTGATCCAGCAGGCGCATAAGAGCCTTCGCAACCTCGGGGTCGAGCAGATCGATCTCTGGCAATTGCACCGCATCGACCCGAAAGTGCCTGCCAAGGAACAGTTCGACGCCATCAAGTCGCTGATCGACGACAAGATCATTCGCCATGCCGGCCTCAGCGAAGTGGCAGTCGCCGACATCGAGGCGGCATCCAGGGTCTTCAAGGTCGCGACTGTTCAGAACCGCTATAACCTTGTGGATCGCACCAGCGAGGACGTGCTCGACTATTGCGAAAAGCACAATATCGGCTTCATTCCCTGGTACCCGCTTGCCGCCGGCGATATCGCCAAGCCGGGCTCGCTTCTCGACACGATCGCCAAGCGGCACAATGCGGCTCCGAGCCAGATCGCGCTCGACTGGGTGCTGAAGCGTAGCCCCGTGATGCTGCCGATCCCCGGTACATCGAAGGTGAAGCACCTTGAAGAAAACGTCGCAGCCGTCAACATCACGCTGTCGGACGAAGAGTTCCGGGCGCTGGATGGTGAGGGCAAGAGGGTCTTCAAGGCGGCATGATTTCCAGCTTTTGATTTTGGACGGAGGCGACGGCCGGCGAGGCGGTCGCCTTCCTGTTCAAGTCGCCAGACAAACGCCCAATTGAGCATTTTTCAGGCGCTGGCCCTTGCAGCATTGCATAATTTGCAATGCTGCAATGCAGCGAACGATCTTCCTCATTGAGCGAATTGTCTATATCAATAGTCGTCGAAGGAAGCGCACTCCTCCTCCCAGCGCTCCTTCTTAGACTGGCAACACTCCTCCTCCCAGTTGCCGGTCAGGATCAAGAGCCCGACGCATCCTCCTCCCGCGTCGGGCTCTTTTCGTTTCTGCTATTGCCCCTTGCAGTTTTCGAAAACATCGGTCCGCGATCAGGTTGCGATTTGACACATCCAGGTTGAACCGGTTAATTCCCAATCGAAGTTGTCCTGCAACTCTCGGTGGATTTCGGCGCCGAATGTTCCGAAAGCTCTATCGCGACGGGAAAGCGACGGTTGAGGGGCTATCCCGCAGCATTTCAGGCGCCGCCGACCGGCTCGACCAGATGGCCCCTTCCGTCGAGCCCTATCGCTCGGAGCTTGAAAAACACGACACTACCGTCATCGACCTCACCAAGCTCAAATCCGGCGATGCGCTCAACCACGGCAAGTTTGCCGAAAGCCCGGAAGCGGTAAGGCTGATCGGCGATCGGCTGGTGACCGGGCAGACGGTCACCGATCAGGATGTCGGCGTCGGTAAAGCGCTGGGCGCAGTCGCGATCGGCGCCGCCCAGACCGTCGGCGCGGCAAGCATCGCCGTCTTCGATCCGAGAACGCGTCGCAGCTATGGCGACCAGGTTCAGTGCCTCGGCCGCTCGCTCTACGACACCGTCGGCTTGTTTGGCGATAGCGTTGATCCCGCCCTTTTCGACAATCATCTCGCCTTGCCGCAGTCTTCCAAATCGACCGCCTCGCCCGTAAAAAACCGGTAGGCATAGCCCTGCATCTGATATATCACAGGTGTTGACGCTAGGAATTTCGGGTGGTCATGACGGAAGACGGGAAACAGGCGGTGATTGTCGTTGGCGCCGGCATCATCGGCGCGGCGATTGCCTTCGAATTGCAGCGTCGCGGCCGCAGCGTGACGATCATCGACAATGCAGAGCCGGGGCAGGGGGCCTCCTTCGGCAATATGGCAAGCATCGCGCTCGATTTCGCTGCCAGTTCCGGCCCATCGACCTGGCGCAGGATTCCCGGTTGGCTGCTTGATCCGGAAGGCCCGGTCTGGCTCCGCCCCACCTATGCGCCGAAAATATTGCCGTGGTTCCTGCGCTTCCTCGCCGCCGGCAGGTCTTCCCGTCTCAAGGAGATCGAAGATGCTGGGATGGCCCTATCCGCTCCTGCGCTTCGCGATTTCAGGGCGATGCTGAACGCGATCGGTGTGCCGGAGCTGATGACCGAGGAAGGCTGCCTTGCCATCTATGAGACCGAAGCGGAGTTTGCCTCGGATCGCGGCCATATCGCATTGATGCAGCGCTACGGCTTCGAGCACAAAGTGCTCTTGGGCGCAGAGATCAGGGACTACGAGCCGGCCCTGTCGCCGAAGATCGCCAAGGCGGTGTTGCTGCCCGACAACAAATCGATCCGCGATCCCTATCGCCTGGTACTGCGGCTGGTTGAAGCGGCCAAAGCCCTCGGCATGTCGATGGTGACCGGCGAAGTTTGTAACGTCGAGCGGTTGCCGGACGGCAGCGTCTCTGTCGCCCTCTCCGATGGCCGCCACGTCGATGCGGCTCAAGTCGTTCTTGCGGCTGGGGTAAGGACGCGTTTCATCGCCAAGACACTCGGCGAGCCGATCCCGCTCGAGACCGAGCGCGGCTATCACACGCAGATCATGAGGCCCGGCATTTCAATGCGCTATTCCGTCATCTGGCCACAACGCGCCTTCATGGTGACGCCGACCGCCGGCGGCATTCGCGTCGGTGGCAATGTCGAACTTGCCGGTCTCGACGCGCCGCCGGAATATCGCCGCCCGCGCGTGCTGGTTCGTCACGCCCAGCGTGCTCTGCCGGGGCTGAAGGTCGAGGAGGCCACGGACTGGATGGGCCATCGCCCGGCGCTGCCGGACACGATCCCGATCATCTCGCCTTCGTCTCGCATTGCCGGGGTCTGGTATGCCACGGGCCACGGTCATCTGGGCCTCACCCTTTCTGCAACGACAGCCCGGCTTCTGGCCGATATGATGGCCGGCATTGCTCCCTCGGTTGACATGAACCCGTTCCGTATCGATCGCTATTAGGAGGAAACCGATGCCAGGATCCTCGCCACGTCTGATTGGGAGAAAATGAGATGAGATGGAAGCGCACGATCCAGCTTCTCGATGTCCATTGCGAAGGTGAAATCGGCAAGGTCGCCATTGGCGGCGTGCCGAAGATCCCCGGCACCACGATCGCAGAACAGCTTCACTGGATGAACACAGACCCCAAGGGCCAGGAACTGCGCCGTTTCCTCGTGCTCGAGCCGCGCGGCGCTCCAATCGGGTCGGTCAATCTGCTGCTCCCGGCCAAGCACCCTGACGCCGATGCCGGCTTCATCATCTTGCAGCCGGACCAGGCGCATGCAAGCTCCGGCTCGAATTCGATTTGCATCACGACGGCCTTGCTCGAATCGGGGATCGTCGAGATGAAGGAGCCGGAAACGGTGGTGACGCTTGACACGGCCGCCGGCCTCGTCAAGGCGACCGCCACCTGCCGTGACGGCCGCTGCGAGAAGGTGAGGCTCACCATGGTGCCGTCCTTCGTCCACGAACTCGATGTCGCGATCGAGACCCAATGGGGCCGCATCTCGATCGACCTCTGCTACGGCGGGATTTTCTACGCACTTGTCGATGTCGGTCAGGTGGGGCTGACGATCGAGAAGGAGAATGCCGCCTTGCTCGTCCAGGCGGGGATGATCCTGAAGGAGCTGATCAACCGCACCATTCCGGTGGTTCATCCTGAAATTCCGGCAATCTCCGGCGTTGCCTACGTAATGTTCCGCGACCTCGATCCCGATGGCGCCATCCGCACCTGCACGACCATGTGGCCCGGGCGCGTCGACCGCTCTCCCTGCGGCACCGGCAACTCTGCCAATCTGGCGACCCTTCACGCCCGCGGCAAGGCAAGGGTCGGGGACGTCTTCAAGTCCCGCTCGATCATAGGCTCGGAATTCGAGGTCGGTTTGTCGGCGGTGACCGAAGTCGCCGGTCGCCCGGCGATCATCCCAACGATCACCGGCCGCGGCTTCACCTTCGGCCTCTCGCAGGTCTCCCTTGACCCCTTTGACCCCATGGCCGAAGGTTTCGCGCTCACCGACGTCTGGGGACCATCGGCGGGGGACATAGGGGCTGGTGGGAAATAAGTTTCGTCCTTGGAACACCCTGTCTTTGATTGGGGAGGGTCGGCACGAAGCGCGGGGTGGGGTGCCTGAGACACCCAACTATCACCTCACCCGCAACTACGCTGCGACCTCCCCCAACAAAGGGAGAGGTAAGGGAAGCTACTTCGGATAAACCACGCCCTTGCGCAGGATGATATTGCCGTAGAGCCGCCGCTCGCTGGTCTGGACCAGCGCGTGCGCGGTGCGGACGCGCTCGTAGAAATCCTTGGGCAGGAGCGGCACGACCTTGATATCAGGGACATGCCTGGCGCAACAATCAACCATCTCGCGATGCACCGGGTCGAGGGTATCGCGATCCTGCTTGACCGTGGCGCGGAAGATCGCCTCATCGACGAAAGTGTCAATCGGCATGACGCTGAGGACTGCATCGAGTACGGGAACGACGCCGTGGCCGTCGAGCCGGATCAGCCGGCGAGCGTGTTCCAGCCCGGGATAGTTGCCGTCGACAAGTGCGATCTCGTCGCCGTGGCCCATGGCGCGCAGCGCGTAGAGCAGGTCCGGGCTCAGCAGTGGGTCAATGCCCTTCAGCATGTTCGATCTCCTTGAAGAGTATGTTTTGGTCTATCAGGTAGCGCGCAAAGATTGGCAGGCTCGCGCCGCCGATGGCGCGCGCCTGTGTCCCGACAGCACCCTCGATGATCTCTGGCATGACAACGCCCTGAAGGTCCAGCTTTGAGACAGCCTGGATCGTGGCAAGGACGACGCGTTTGCGCACCCAGCCGGGAAAGCCGCCGTCGATCACCGCCGCGCTGAAGTCGATGATCGATGCGGCAGCAACGATCGCCTGCGCCAATGCCTTCGCCGTGTCCTGGATCCAGATCTCCAGCGGTTCGCCGAAGTCGATCCAGTCGTCCGCCGAGTACCACAGCGGCTGCGGGTCGATGCCCCGATCGCGTAACAGGTTCTCGAGAACGAAGATCGAAGCGATGTCGAGAAGCTGCCTCGTATCGCCATTGCGGTCTCTCACCGGCAGAGGCCCGAGCGCGCCGGCAGTCCCCGTCCGGCCGACGAAGATCGAGGAATTCAGCACGATGCCGCCGCCGATGAAAGAGCCGATGAACAGGTAGACGAAATCGGGATAGTGTGCCCCAACCCCGAAGACCAGTTCGGCGCCACAGGCGCTAGTCGCATCATTTTGCAGGTAGACCGGGTGGGTAACGCGGGAAGCGACCTCCGTCTGCAGATTGAAGCCGCGCCAGACATCCATGGCGCCCTCGGGCGCTCCCACCTCGTCGGCCCAGTTCCACAATTCGAAAGGCGCTGCAATGCCGATCCCGGCGACGCGGGCGCGCTCGGTCTCGGTCATGCGGCTTTCGATGTCGTGAATGCCCGCGGTTATAAACCCCATGATGTCCTGCGGCAGCGGATAGGGATAGATCTGGTGAACGCGCCTGCGAATGCCGCCGACGAAATCCATAAGGACGAGATCGGCGCTGCGACGCCCTATCTTCACGCCGAAGGAGAAGACGGCATCGGCATTGAGACGCATCGGAATGGACGGTTGGCCGACGCGACCGCGCACCGGTTCATCCCTCAAGAGAAGACCTTCCTTTTCCAGCGCGCGCATGATGACCGAGACCGTCTGTGCGGAAAGACCGGTGCGCCGGGCAAGGTCCGCCTTCGAAAGCGCCCCATGTCGGCGGACGAGCGAAAGCACAAGCCGCTCGTTATAGGCTCGCACGCGAATCTGATTGGCACCACCGCTCGGATCAAGAATGTAAGGTGAGACCGACGCGGGCGCCGGATCATCAGCAGATGACATTGGCCGACTCCTCCCGTAATGGCCATGCCTCAATTTTTGGCAGCATGCCACAAGGAATTAATAATTCAATCGGATTTATTAATTGACAAGTGCATTCGGTTGCGCTCTAAATTGCCACCGTGGAGAATGCGGCAAAGCTTTCGGAGGAAGATTGCCGATAAGAATTTCAAGCATTGTCATACCTTAACCGGCTCCCGCTTGGCGCCGGCCTTTAACATCCTTGGGAGGATCATTATGAAGAAATCAGTTGTCACCGCAGCACTTGCTAGCCTAGCCCTCGGCGTGGTGTTTGCAATGCCCGCGCAGGCCGCCAACGTCAGTGCATGCCTGATTACAAAGACCGATACCAATCCCTTTTTCGTGAAGATGAAGGAAGGTGCCACGGCCAAGGCAAAGGAACTTGGCGTCACGCTGAAGTCCTACGCCGGCAAGATCGATGGTGACAGTGAAAGCCAGGTTGCAGCTATCGAAAGCTGCATTGCCTCCGGCGCAAAGGGTATCCTTATTGCCGCTTCCGACACCAAGGGCATTGTCTCTTCCGTGAAGAAAGCCCGCGATGCCGGCGTGCTGGTCATCGCACTCGACACGCCGCTTGAGCCAGCCGATGCAGCCGACGCGACCTTTGCTACCGACAATCTTCTTGCCGGCAAGCTGATCGGCCAGTGGGCCAAGGAAACCATGGGCGACAAGGTAAAGACTGCCAAGGTCGGGTTCCTCGACCTGGCGCCGTCGCAGCCGTCGGTCGACGTTCTGCGCGACCAGGGCTTCATGATGGGCTTCGGTATCGATCCTAAGGATCCGAACAAGATCGGCGACGAAACCGATCCGCGCATCGTCGGCCATGACGTCACCAACGGCAACGAAGAAGGCGGCCGCAAGGCGATGGAGAACCTTCTCCAGAAGGATCCGGGCATCAACGTCATCCACACGATCAACGAACCGGCAGCTGTTGGCGCTTACCAGGCACTGAAGGCAGTCGGCATGGAAAAGAACGTGCTGATCGTTTCGGTTGACGGCGGTTGCCCAGGTGTCAAGTCGGTCAAGGAAGGCGTCATCGGCGCGACCTCGCAGCAGTACCCGCTGATGATGGCTGCCCTCGGCGTCGAAGCGATCAAGAAGTTTGCCGAAACCGGCGAAAAGCCGAAGCCGACGGCAGGCAAGTCCTTCTTCGACACCGGCGTCTCGCTCGTCACCGACAAGCCGGTTCCCGGCGTCAAGTCGATCGACGTCAAGGAAGGCACTGCCAAGTGCTGGGGCTAAGCCTCGCGCGATAGTCGCGGTATCGGCCGGGGATTTCCATCCCCGGCCGATTACGACGGCGATGCGCTGTTGCCTTGACATACAGGCATAGTCGCATTGGTAATTGGATCTGCGCGGGTTCGGCGCGTGGAGGAGAAAACATGACCGGAACTCAGGAATTCGAGCGCGTTCTCGACGACAGCGACAAAAGCGTCGCGACATTTGACAACCAGGACCTATCGCTTTTAAAGCGTGCACAGCACTTTCTGCACTCGACGCCGGCGGCCGTGCCGCTGATTGTCCTGCTGCTTGCGATCGTGATCTTCGGCATCGCCATCGGCGGCCGCTTCTTTTCATCCTATACGTTGACGCTCATTTTGCAGCAGATCGCCATCGTCGGCATTCTCGGCGCGGCGCAGACGCTTGTCATCCTCACGGCCGGCATCGACCTGTCGATCGGCGTGATCATGGTGATTTCCTCTGTCATCATGGGCAATGTCGCGATCACCTACGGCATACCGACGCCGATTGCCGTCGTGGCAGGTCTGGTCGTTGGCGGGCTCTGCGGTTGGCTGAACGGCTTTCTCGTCGCCTATATGAAGCTGCCTCCCTTCATCGTGACGCTCGGTACGTGGAATATCGTCATGGCCACGAACTTCATCTATTCGGCCAACGAGACGATCCGCGACACCGATGTGGATGAAAAGGCGCCGCTGCTTCACCTCTTTGCCGCCAGTTTCAAGCTGGGCAACGCGGTACTCACACTCGGCGTGATCGCCATGGTCGTGCTGGTTCTGGCGCTCTGGTACATTCTTAATCACACCGCCTGGGGCCGGCACGTCTATGCCGTCGGCGACGACCCGGAAGCGGCTAAACTGTCCGGCATTCAGACCAAGAAGGTGCTGCTCACCGTCTATGCCGTCTCCGGTGTGATTGCAGGTCTCGCGGCCTGGGTTTCGATCGGCCGCAACGGGTCGGTCTCGCCATCCTCTGCGGTCACGGATTTCAATCTGCAGGCAATCACGGCAACGGTGATCGGCGGCATCTCGTTGTTCGGCGGCCGTGGCTCGATCCTGGGTACGCTCTTCGGAGCCATGATCGTCGGCGTCGTCTCCATGGGTTTGAATATGCTTGGAGCCGATCCTCAATGGAAGGTCCTGTTGACGGGCGTGTTGATCATCGCAGCCGTCGCAATCGATCAGTGGATCAGAAAGGTTTCGGTGTAATCATGGTTGGCGAACCTATTCTTACCGCTCGCGGCCTAGTCAAGCGCTACGGACGCGTCACCGCCCTCGATCACGCCGACTTCGATCTCTATCCCGGCGAAATCCTGGCGGTCATCGGCGACAACGGTGCCGGAAAATCCTCGCTCATCAAGGCGATTTCCGGTGCCATCACCGTCGATGAGGGCGAGATCACGCTGGAAGGCAAGTCCGTGCAGTACCGATCGCCGCTGGAGGCGCGCGAGGCGGGGATCGAGACGGTCTATCAGAACCTCGCTCTTTCGCCGGCGCTTTCCATTGCCGACAACATGTTTCTCGGCCGCGAAATCCGCAAGCCGGGCATGCTCGGCAGCGTCTTTCGGATGCTTGACCGTCCGGCCATGGAAAAAAAGGCTCGCGACAAGCTTTCGGAACTCGGCCTGATGACTATTCAGAACATCAACCAGGCGGTGGAGACGCTCTCCGGCGGCCAGCGTCAGGGTGTTGCCGTTGCCCGCGCTGCTGCCTTCGGGTCGAAAGTCATCATCCTTGACGAGCCGACGGCCGCCCTCGGCGTTAAGGAAAGCCGGCGCGTACTGGAGCTGATCCTCGACGTTCGCTCGCGCGGCATTCCGATCGTGCTGATCTCGCACAACATGCCGCATGTCTTCGAGGTGGCGGATCGCATTCATATCCACCGCCTCGGCAGGCGCCTGACCGTGATCGATCCGAAGGAATACACCATGTCCGATGCTGTTGCCTTCATGACAGGCGCCAAGGCAGCGCCGGCAGAGACGGTTGCCGCATGACTGTGATGCTCGAGGATATTGCTGCGGAGCTCATCTCTCGGGCAGGCGGGGTCAAGCGATATATGGTGGCGGTTGCCGGTCCTCCCGGCGCCGGAAAATCGACGCTGGCCGACAATCTGGCCAGCGCGCTCCACGCGAAGGGCGAGAGCGCCGAAGTCCTGCCGATGGACGGGTTCCACATGGACAATGCCATCCTGATCGAGCGCGGGCAGCTCGCGCGCAAGGGCATTCCGGAAACCTTCGATATCAGGGCTTTCCTCGATATCGTCAAGGCGGTGCGCCCCGGCGACCAGGAGGTGCTGGTGCCTGTCTTCGACCGATCCCGCGAACTGGCAATTGCGTCAGCCCGCGTCGTCTCGCCCGATCACCGCTTCA
This sequence comes from Rhizobium sp. 2YAF20, assembly GCF_052114685.1. NCBI lineage: Bacteria > Pseudomonadati > Pseudomonadota > Alphaproteobacteria > Hyphomicrobiales > Rhizobiaceae > Rhizobium > Rhizobium sp. 2YAF20. The sequence goes on from NZ_JBFRFF010000005.1 coordinate 157,817, forward strand.
TCATCGTCGAAGGCAATTACCTGCTGTTCAGCCAGGGAAAATGGGCCGAGCTCGAAGGCATGTTCGACTATTCGATCATGCTGGCTCCGCCAATCGAGGTGCTTGAGGAGCGGCTATGGGCCCGCTGGAAGGGCTACGATCTCGACGACAAGGCGGCGCAGGCCAAGGTCTATGAAAACGATCTGCCGAACGGCAGGCTGATCCTCGGCAATCGACGCCCGGCCGATCTCACCATCGAGATCGTGCAAGACTAGGCGTCTTGGCGCTGGCTTCATTGCACGATTGTTTTGCAACGCCGGATGATGCTATCGAGGCGCAAAGACCACGCTCCGGAGACCTGTCGCCATGCAAAAGCTCACCATCCGCCGACCCGATGACTGGCATCTGCATCTGCGCGACGATGCCATGCTGGCAGGCGTGATCGGCGATACATCGAGGCATTTCGCCCGGGCCATCATCATGCCGAACCTCGTCCCGCCGGTCGTCACGACGGCGGATGCCAAGGCCTATCGCGAGCGCATCGTGAAGGCCCTGCCGAAGGGCGACCGTTTCGAGCCGCTGATGACGCTCTATCTGACCGAGCATACCAGTCCAGACGATGTCGAGGAGGGCAAGAACAGCGGCCTCATCACGGCAGTCAAGCTCTACCCGGCTGGTGCTACGACCAATTCCCACGGCGGCGTACGCGACATGAACAAGGCAATGCCGGTGCTCGAGCGGATGGCAAAGATCGGCCTGCCGCTTTGCGTCCACGGCGAGGTGACGGCGGCGGAAGTTGACATCTTCGATCGCGAGGCAGTCTTCATTGACACCGTGCTTGACCCCTTGCGGCGGCGGTTGCCCGAACTCAAGGTGACGATGGAGCACGTGACGACGTCTGACGGTGTCGACTACATCAAATCCGCCAAGTCGAACCTTGCCGGCTCGATCACCACCCATCATCTCATCATCAACCGCAACGCCATCCTCGTCGGCGGCATCCGGCCCCATTACTACTGCTTGCCTGTCGCCAAACGCGAAAACCACCGGCTGGCTTTGCGGGCCGCTGCAACAAGCGGCGATGGCCGCTTCTTCCTCGGCACCGATTCCGCGCCGCATGTCGATCCGCTCAAGGAATGCGCCTGCGGCTGCGCTGGCATCTACACCTCGATCAACACCATGAGCTGCCTTGCCCATGTCTTCGAACAGGAGGGCGCTCTCGACAGGCTCGAAGCATTCACATCGCTGAGCGGTCCGGCGTGGTACGGCCTGGCACCGAATGAAGACACCATCACCCTCATCCGCCACATCGAATCCGTGTCTTTCCCGGACAAGATCGAAACCGGCGCTGGACCTGTGACGGTGTTCGATCCGATGTTTCCGCTGCATTGGCAAGTGGAAAGAAACCACGCTCTTTAAACCTTTGCCGCTTGCTGCTATGCCGCAGGCATATCGACGCGCTGTAGGAGATACGCATGATCCAGACGACATTTCCCGATCGCGCCGTGATGGCCGAGCTGGTGGCGAAGATGCTCTGGGAGATCAAGGCGGTCCATTTCAACGCCGAGAAGCCCTATAAATTCGCCTCGGGAATGGCGAGCCCGGTCTATATCGATTGCCGCAAGCTTCTGTCCTTCCCGCGCATTCGTTCCACCGTGATGGATTTCGCTGCAAGCGTGTTGATGCGCGACGCTGGCTTCGAACAGTTCGATTGCATCGCCGGCGGCGAGACGGCGGGCATCCCCTTCGCAGCGCTGCTGGCCGACCGTCTCGGCCTGCCGATGATCTATGTCCGCAAGCAGCCGAAAGGCCATGGCCGCAATGCCCAGATCGAGGGCCATATGCCCGAAGGCGGCCGGGTGCTTGTTATCGAGGACCTGACGACAGCCGGCGGCAGCATGTTCACCTTCATCGACGCGGTGCGGGCGGCCGGTGGCATCGTCGAACATGGCATCGCGCTGTTCTACTATGGCATCTTTGCCGAGGCGGAGGAGCGCTTCGCAACTGGTAAGGTCAAACTGCATCACATCGCCACCTGGCGTGACGTACTGGCAGTCGCCAAGGCGCAAAAGCTGTTCGACGAAAACACGCTGTCTGAGGTCGAGGCCTTCCTCAATGCACCACTTGCCTGGTCTGCGAAAAATGGCGGTGTTGCCGAGCTTTTGACGACGTGACGCTTTGCTTTTGCCCTGGGTTTATCTAGTCGATTTGATAGAAGAATGAGAGACGCGTTCTCCGGGAGGCCTTCATGATATTGTGCTGTGGCGAAGCTTTGATCGACATGCTGCCGCGAGATACGACGCAGGGCGAAAAGGGATTTGCGCCCTATGCCGGCGGCGCGATTTTCAACACCGCGATCGCCCTTGGCCGCCTTGGGGTGCCCACGGCGTTCTTCACCGGCCTTGCCGACGATATGCTGGGCGATATCCTGCGCGAGACGTTGCTCACGAGCAAGGTCGACTCCGGTCCCTGTGCCATCGTTTCGCGGCCGAGCACGATCGCCTTCGTCAAGCTCGTCAACGGCCAGGCGACCTACGCATTTTACGACGAAGGGACGGCCGGCCGGATGATCACCACGGCAGATCTGCCAGTCCTCGGCGATGATTGCGAGGCGCTGCACTTCGGCGCCATCAGCCTCATACCCAGCCCCTGCGGCGAGACTTACGAAGCGCTGCTCGAACGCGAATGCGGCACGCGCGTTATCTCGCTCGACCCCAATATCCGCCCCGGCTTCATCAAGGACAAGCCGTCCCACATGGCGCGGATAAAGCGCATGGCCGCCAAATCGGACATCGTGAAATTTTCCGACGAGGACCTCGAATGGTTCGGCCTCAAGGGCGATCAGGACGCGCTTGCCGCCCATTGGCTTGATCACGGCGCCAAGCTCGTCGTCATCACCCGCGGGGCCGACGGCGCCACCGGCTACAGCCGCTCGCTGAAGGTTTCCGTGCCCAGTCAGCGCGTCACCGTCGTCGATACGGTCGGCGCCGGCGACACCTTCGACGCGGGTATCCTCGCCTCGCTGAAGATGAACAACCTCCTCACCAAGGCGCAGGTGGCGTCGCTCAGTGAAGAAGCCCTTCGCGATGCGCTTTCCCTCGGCGCCAAAGCCGCCGCCGTCACCGTCTCCCGCGCCGGCGCCAACCCGCCCTGGGCACACGAAATCGGCCTTTGATGAAAACACCTCTCCTAAATGGGGAGGGTGAAGCCCCAGCCCGGCCGCTCCGCCTCCGCCAACCAATAAACATCAGAATGTAAATGCGCGGCGAGCGGTGGCCACCATCTATTCTCCCCACCTGTGGGGGGAGATGTCGGCCCGCCGACAAAGGGGGCCGGGACTCGAATTTAACGTCCGCCCTACAATCCCCACGTCGTGTTCCGCAACACAACCCGATACCCATCCGGGTCCTCGAATGTCCGCCCGCTGACATCCCAGTATGGATTGTACGACCCGACCGGCAAAAACCCTGCCATCTCCATCCGTGCCACAGCCAGCTCCCATTCCCGAAGGTCGGGCAGATAGAAAACCAGCAAATTATCCGGCGATGAAGAGCGGCCCACGGCGTGGCCGTGCTGACGCGTGAATTCCAGATGATACGGCCAATTGGGATGACCTAGAATCAGGCCATCGAAGTCCTGATGATTCACGAATGACGCCAGCTCCGTGAAACCCAGCCCCGCCTCGTAAAACGGGCGGAGCCGGTTGATATCGTCCGTGGGTCGGGCGACCCTCAGGACCGGTGCGATCATCTCACTTCGCGCGCTGAGCCAACGCCGCAACCAGTCCAACCGTGGAAGAATCGTGGCCCTCGGCACTTACCTTGCCCTCGACGACCGGCAACAGGCCGGTCGCCAGTTCCTTGCCGAGCTCGACACCCCATTGGTCGAACGAGTTGATGCGGAAGAGAACGCCCTCGACGAAGACGCGGTGCTCATAAAGCGCGATCAGCCGGCCGAGTGCAAACGGCGTCAGCTTGTCATAGACAAAGGTGATCGACGGGCGATTGCCGGTAAAGACGCGATGCGGTGCGATGAAATCGGCCTTTTTGTCGTCCATGCCCTTCGAGGTCAGCTGGCCCTTCGCTTCTTCGAAGCTGCGGCCCTTCATCAGCGCTTCCGACTGGGCAAGCACGTTGGCCATCAAGAGCTGGTGCTGGTGGCGGAGATCCGGTTCGAAGCCATTGGCGGCGATCATGAATTCAGCCGGTATGACGCTCGTTCCCTGGTGGATGAGTTGGTAGAAGGCGTGCTGGCCGTTGGTGCCGGGTTCGCCCCAGACAACCGGGCCGGAATTGCCGACGACGGGCGTTCCGTCGATGGTGACGCCCTTGCCGTTCGATTCCATGTCGAGCTGCTGCAGATAGGCCGGGAAACGCGAGAGCCGCTGGTCGTAGGGTAGGATCGCGCGCGTCGCATAGCCGAGCACGTTGCGATCGTAGAAGCCGATGAGGCCGAGCAGCATCGGCAGGTTTTCCTTGATCGGCGCCTTGCGGAAATGATTGTCCATGGCGTGTGCGCCATCGAGGAACTCACCGAAATTCTTCGGCCCGACCGCGATCATCAACGGCAGGCCGATCGCCGACCAGATGGAATAGCGCCCGCCGACCCAATCCCAGAACCCGAAGATGCGGTCGCTTTCGATGCCGAAGGCGGCGACCTTGTCGAGCGCCGTCGAGACAGCCGCGAAGTGGTGCTTGACCGCCGTCTCGCCGAGCGCCTTGGCAATGAAGGCGCGGGCGGTCTGCGCATTGGTCATTGTCTCGATCGTGGTGAACGTCTTCGACGCAATGATGAACAGCGTCGTCTCGGGTGAGACCAGCTTCAGGATGTCGGAGATATGGGCGCTGTCGATGTTCGAGACGAAATGCGAGCGCGGGCCGTCGTGAAAGGGCGCGAGCGCCAGCGTCGCCATGACGGGGCCGAGATCGGAGCCGCCGATGCCGATGTTGATGACGTCGGTGATCGCCTTGCCGGTCGCGCCCTTGAGGCTGCCCGAACGGATGCCCTCGGCAAACCTGCCCATGGCAGCCAGCACGCCGTTGACCTCCGGCATGACATCCTTGCCGTCGACCAGCACCGGCGTATTCGAGCGGTTGCGCAGCGCGGTATGCAGTACGGCGCGGTTCTCGGTGAAGTTGATCGCCACGCCGGAAAACATCTCGTCGCGTTTCTTCTCGACACCGCCTTCGGTCGCAAGCTTGACGAGCAGACCCATGATCTCCTCATTTACCGCCGTCTTGGAATAGTCCATCAACAGGTCGTCGAGCGACGCCGTGTAGCGGGAGAAGCGGGTTTTATCGGCGGCAAAGGCCGCGCGGATATCGGTGGCCTTGGTGGCCGCCGCGGTGCTCTTCAATTGTTCGACGATCGCTTGCATGGGAAACTCCCTGGGGTTCGCGCCGCATGATCCCGAAACTGTGGGTCAGGTTCCGGAGGAAATCATGCGCGAGTTGAATGCTCCATGGTGCACGCCTTCCCTCGGGATGGCGTAACGCTCTGGAGGGTCGCGGAAACTATTCGCTTTGTGGGGCGTAAATCAAGTTCACGCACGGGTGAAATGTAAAAAATGACGGTCGGTGGCAAGGGGCGAATTCAATAAATCTGCACGTCGAGAAAATCAGCCGCGCAGCTCTTTGCGCAGGATCTTGCCGACATTGGATTTCGGCAGTTCGTTGCGGAATTCGATGAAGCGCGGACGTTTGTAGTTGGTGAGGTTGGCAACGCAATGCGCCTTGACGTCCGCCTCCGTCAGAGCCTGATCCCGCCTGACAATGAAGAGCTTCACGGCCTCGCCGGAATGCTCGTCCGGAATGCCGATCGCCGCTGCCTCGAGTATCCCCGGATGCATCACTGCGACTTCCTCGATCTCGTTGGGATAAACGTTGAAGCCGGAGACGAGGATCATATCCTTCTTGCGATCGACAATCTTGGTATAGCCGCGCGCGTCCATATAGCCCATGTCGCCGGAGCGGAAAAAGCCGTCCGCCGTCATTACCTTTGCGGTCTCGGCGGGCTGCTGCCAGTAGCCGGCCATCACCTGTGGTCCTCGGATGCAGATTTCGCCTACCTCGCCGAGCGGCAGGGATTTGCCGTCCTCGTCGCGAATGTCGAACTCGGTCGACGACAGGGGAAGCCCTATGGTGCCTGAAAATTCGGCGTTGTCGAAGCGGTTGGCGCTGGCAACCGGGGACGTTTCAGAAAGGCCGTATCCCTCGGTGATCCAACCGCCGGTCATCTTCTGCCAGCGTTCGGCAACGGGGCGCTGCACCGCCATGCCGCCGGCAAGCGTGCTCACATGCGAAAGGTCTAGCTTGGCAAATTCCGGATTGTTCATCAGCGCATTGAAAAGCGTATTGAGCCCCGGGAAAATGTCGAAACGATACTTGCCCAGTTCCTTGATGAAAGCCGGAATGTCACGCGGGTTGGCGATCAACACGTTGTGGGCGCCGAGCGACATTCCCATCAGCGAATTCACCGTCAGCGCGAAGATATGATAAAGCGGCAGCGCGCAGACAAAGGTCAGAACCTCGGGACGCTGCTTGTTGATATAGGCGGAGGCCAGCCAGTAGGACAACTGCAGCTGGTTGGTGAGCAGATTGGAGTGGGTGAGGATGGCCCCCTTCGCCGTTCCGGTCGTCCCGCCGGTATATTGCAGGAAGGCGATGTCGCTCGGGTCGAGATCGACGGGCTTCAGCGGCAGCCTGGCGCCCTCGGCCAGCACCTGCCCGAAGGTCTTGTGGCCTTTGATCGTCCAGGCCGGTACGAGCTTCTTCACCCGCCGCACCACGAAATTGACGATGTGCCCCTTCGGCCCCAGCATGTCGCCAAGTGCGCTGACGGCGACGTGGCGGACATCCGTTCGTGCGAGCACCTGCTCGACAGTGTGGGCGAAATTTTCAAGGACAAAGATCGCCTTGGCGCCAGAATCTCGCAGCTGGTGCTCCAGCTCGCGGGGGGTATAGAGCGGATTGACGTTGACGACCGTCAGACCGGCGCGAAGGATGCCATAGGCGGCGATCGGATTTTGCAGGAGGTTTGGCATCATCAGAGCGACGCGGTCGCCCTTGGCAAGGCCGAGGCTTTGAAGCCAGGCAGCCACTTTTCTGGTCTGCACCTCCATCTCTCGGTAGGTGACGGATTGCCCCATGCTCGAAAAGGCCAGCCGGTTGGCATAGCGCCGGCAGCTCTCCTCGAAAAGTTCGGGCAGCGATTTGTGGTCCAGTGGCGGTATTTCAGCCGGGACATTGTCAGGATAGGAGGCGAGCCAGATTCTGTCACCGGCCTGTCCGCCGGATTGGACCGAAACTGTGTTCATGCAAACGTCCTCCCTGACGCACTAGCACGCATCGCCGAAGCCGCGGACCACCGGATTGATAACCCGGCGCAGGTCCGCTGGAAAGCCTCCTGTTTCCCGCGCATCAACAGCTTATGCCTTTGCCTAAATGGTTCAAGCAGCAATAGGACTACAATAACTTTGACGTAAGCGTCAATGTGACGCCACGCCTCGGATTCGGACGTGAAATGTCGGAACCTTACCCATGAAGGTACGTTTCCCAAGCGCCGATCAATCGCAGGCAAACGAAAAGGAGATCCAGATGCAGAACCAGACGGCAGACACCAGCCGGCGCGATCCGCACCTCAAGGACACGCCGACCCTGATCGCCAGCGATCGTGTGGAGGGCACTCGGGTCTATGGCGCCGATGGCAGACACATCGGCCACATCGAGCGCGTCATCCTGGAAAAGCGCGGAGGCCGCGTCGCCTATGCAGTCCTCAGTTTCGGTGGCTTCCTTGGGATGGGAGAGGATCACTATCCGCTTCCCTGGGAAAAGCTTCGCTATGACGAGCAGCTCGACGGCTATCGCATCGACCTGACGAAGGAGCAGATCGAAAGCGCCCCGCGCTTTGCCGACGAAAACGATGACTGGTATCGAGACAATGGCCGCAGGGTCTACGACTATTATGGCATCCCGCCCTATTGGATGTGACGCACCGAAACTCGACCGTCGACTTTCCCCGTTCGCTTTTGCGGACGGGGCATTATGCGGCTGCTATTGAAAGCGGCCGTGGCGCTGCAGCACTTCGATTTTGTAGCCGTCCGGATCGGTGACGAAAAAGAACAGCGCAAACAATCTTCCATCGCGGTTCAGCTCGACGAGATTGCCGGGGTTGAGGCCGAGCGCGGACAAGCGTTCGTGCTCGCCGCGGATTTCCAGGACGGATACAGCAAGGTGTCCATAGGCATTGCCAAGCGGATAGGGCTCGATCCTGCCCTGGTTAACCGTGAGTTCCAGCTCGAAGCCGGTCTCGGGATTGCTGAGATAGATCAGCGTAAAGGTCTCGAACTCTATCCGGTCGGCGACAGTAAGGCCGAAGGCCTTGCCGTAGAATTCAACCGAGCGCGCCTCGTTGAGCACGCGGATCATCGAGTGGATCATCTTTGCCAAGGGGCAGCCTCCCGTCGCCAGCTCCGCTTCAATACCTTAGAGCAATTCCCGGAAAAGTGTGAAGTGGTTTTCCCAGGAATTGCATCAAAACAAACAGATAGAGCTGTGAAGTGCTTCATGGAAACCGTGAACGGCTCTGGCCTGCCTATGCGGCAGCCCGCAAGCCGATTCTCCGGTTGATGACGGCTTCGACCTGTCCCATCGCGTCATAGATCAGCACGGCCATCAGCCCGACGATCAGGCCGCCTTGCAGGATGAAGGCTGTATTGTCGGAGATAAGTCCGGCGATGATCACTTCCCCCAGCCCCTTTGCAGCCACGGTCGAGCCGATTGTCGCCGTGCCGATGTTGATGACCGTCGCCACTTTCAGCCCTTCGAGGATAAGCGGCATGGCAAGCGGCAGTTCGATCGAGAACAGCCGCTGCCGTGGGCTCATGCCCATGCCGTCGGCAGCATCGATGATCGAGGCTGGCACCTGCTGAAGCCCGGAAACCGTATTCTCGAAGATCGGCAGCAATCCGTAGAGAAAGAGTGCGATCAAGGTCGGCGCCATGCCGAAGCCGGTCGCCGGGACTGCGAGCGCCAGTACGGCGACCGGAGGAAAGGTCTGTCCGGCATTGGCGATCGCGCGGGTCAATGGCAGGAAATCCGCGCCACTCTTTCGCGTGACGAAGATACCCCCGAGCACCGCCAACACCGCGCTGCCGAGAATTGATACCGCCACGAGCTCGAGATGATAGGCCGCAAGCCAGGCGAGGCTGTTCTGGGTATAGATCGGCGCGGCGTTGAAATTGGTCAGCGGCGCGAGGATCGGCGTCAGCCACTCGGTGCGGAAAAGCAGCACGAGCAACAGCGCCAAGGCTGCCAAGCGAAAGATGTTTGCCATGAGCAGCCTCATGACCGCTTGCCCAGCTGCAGCAGCCGCTCCATCGAGATCGAGCCAACCGGCGCCTTGGCCTTGTCCTCGACTGTTGCCTCGTCGACCCCCTGCCAGATCATTTCGGCAAGCGTATCGCGCAGATTGAGCGTCTCCGGCAGGCCGTAGGTCAACCCCGCCTTGACCGGCTGCATGCTGTTCTTCAAGGGTAGCAGGGACATGAGCTTCAATGCCCGGTCGGATGTCCCCGTCAGCTGCTGCACGAAGGGGTCGGCCGGCTCGGTCAGGATTTTTTCGGGCGTCGAGCACTGCAGGAGCTTGCCCTCGCTCATGACGGCGATGAGGTCGCCGAGATGGAAGGCTTCGTCCATGTCGTGGGTGACAAGGATGATCGTCGTGCCGAATTGCTTCTGGATCGCCAGGAGGTCGTCCTGCGCCTTGCCGCGAATGACCGGATCGAGCGCACCGAAGGGCTCGTCCATCAAAAGCACCTCCGGTTCCGCGGCAAGTGCCCTTGCGACGCCGACCCGCTGCTGCTGGCCGCCCGAAAGCTGGTGCGGATATTTGCCGGCAAAGGTAGCCGCATCAAGGCGGAAAAGCGAAAGGAGTTCATCGATGCGCCGGTCGATGCGCGCCTTGTCCCAGCCGAGCAGCTGTGGCACCGTGCCGATGTTCTGCGCAACCGTTCGATGCGGGAAGAGCCCATGCCCCTGGATGGCATAGCCGATGCGGCGGCGCAGCTCGGTCGCGGGAACGTCCATCACATCTTGTCCGCCGACGGAGATATGTCCGCTGGTGATCGGCACAAGCCGATTGATCATGCGCATCAGCGTCGATTTGCCAGAGCCAGAGGTGCCGACGATCACGGTGATGCTGCCGCGCCGGACCGACATCGTCACCTCGTCGACAACCGTGGCCGTCCCGTAGCGCTTGGTGACGCTCGCAAGCTCGATCATGTTTTCTGGTGTTCCGCTCATGGGCGTTCTCCCCGGATGCTGTCGATGACCGCATCGAGGATGACGGCCGATGAGAAGGCGAGAAAAACGGTCGGCACTGCGCCGAGAAGCACGAGGTCCATCGCCGTCTGGCCAAGGCCCTGGAAGATGAACAGCCCGAAGCCCCCACCGCCGATCAGGGCTGCGACCGTAACAAGGCCGATCGCCTGCACCAACACAATGCGGATGCCGGTGAGGATGACGGGAAAGGCCAGAGGCAGGTCGATGCGTGTCAGCACCTGCCGTTGTGTCAGCCCCATCCCCGCGGCGGCATCGCGCACGGAGGGATCCACACCCTCAAGCCCGACGACCGTATTGGCGACGATCGGCAGCAGTGAATAGAGCACCAGGGCAATAAGGGCGGGTGCGGCGCCGATGCCGCGAATGCCAAGCTCGGCAGCGCCCGGTACATGCGACGAGATATAGGCGAGCGGCAGCATCAGCAGACCGAAGAGGGCCAGGCTCGGGATGGTCTGCACGAGGCTTAGAAGTTGGAGCACTGCGGCGCGCAGCTTGGGCACCCAGAAACAGAAGACGCCGAGCGGAAGAGCCAGCACGATTGCGATCGCAACCGATCCGAACGCCAGAAACAGATGGCCAAGCGCCTCACCCCAGAACTGGTCCGCGCGGATGGCGAACTCCTTCATGATCGACAAGCTGTCAAGGAGGCCGGAAAACAGGAATATCCCAAGCAGGGCAGAATAGGCGGCGAGCGATGCCACCCGCATCCAGGGCGTCAGCTGGATTTTTACCAGCGCGTCGGAAATTACGAGGCCGACCACCGCGAGAAGAGCCCAGAAGGCGCCGCCGGGCGTGATGCGCGCCGAGGCGCTGCCGACAGGCGTGGCTGCTGCCGATACGAGCCCGATCGCGAGGAATAGCACGCCGATGCATAGCGTCGAGACGCCGAGGCGGGGAAGCGGGTTGCGGGCGAAAAGAGCTGCAAAACCCGTCGCAAGCAACAGGACGACGAGCGCAACGGCAATCGGCTGGTTCAGGAGTTGCGTCAGCAGCAGCGGCTTGCCGGAGGCAATGCGGTTCGCCTTGACGATGATGAACGGCATCCAGGCGGCGGCCGCCAAGCCTGCGACGACGAGAACCAATCCGAGGCGGTCCAGTTTTCGGACCGCTTGTGCTTCTTCCATCAGTCGGGCTCCATGGGTCGCAAAGGCTGCGGCCCCGATCTTGTCGATGGGGCCGCAGCGGCAATTGGCGAATGGTTATTTCAGGAAACCCTTTTCCTTCAGGTAGGATTCGGCGACCGACTTGGCCGGCTCGCCGTCGACCTGAATGCGACCATTGAGCTTGCGCAGCTCGTCGGCCGTCAGTCCCTTGAAGATCGGGGCAAGCACTTCTTCGATCTTTGGATTGGCCTTCAATACGGCTTCGCGAATGATCGGGGTCGGGGCGTAGACCGGCTGCACGCTCTTGTCGTCTTCAAGCACGGTCAGTTCCGCGGCTTCGATCGCACCGTCGGTGCCGTAGACCATGGCAGTGTTGACGCCGTTGGTCTGGTCGGCCGCCGCCTTGATGGTTGCCGCCGTGTCACCGCCGGAAAGGACGATCGTCTGGTCCGGCTTGATCTTGAAGTCGTAAGTGGTCTGGAAGGCCGGAAGTGCGGCCGCCGAATTCACGAATTCCGCGGAGGCCGCAAGCTCGACCTTGCCGCCGCCCGAGACCCATTTGGCGAAGTCCGACATGGTCTTCAACTTGTTCGGCCCGGCAACGTCGTTGCGCACGGCAAGCGCCCAAGTGTTGTTGGCTGGCGACGGCGTCAACCAGACGATCTTGTTGGCGTCATAGTCGAGCTTCTTGGCAAGCTCATAGCCTGCGTCGTTCTTCTTCCACGCGGCGTCGTCGGCCTTGTTGAAAAAGAAGCCGGCATTGCCGGTATATTCGGCATAAATGTCGATTTCACCCGAGGTGATTGCCTTGCGAAGCACCGGTGTGGTGCCGAGGGCGACACGGTCCTGCGCCTTGATGCCGTTGGCATTGAGCGACAGGAGGATGATGTTTCCAAGCAGCGTTCCTTCGGTATCGATCTTGGACGAGACGATGACGTCGGCAGCACAGGCGCCGCTTGCGACGAATGCCGCGAGCGACGCGGCAATTGCGAGTTTCTTCAACATGATATTTCCCTTTACCCCGTTTGAACCGATGTCCCTTGCGCCCCTCCGAGCCCGGGCTCGTCTGCGGACGCATAGTCTTTCTGCCGCGAGCCCGTGGCGGGCCCACCTGCGCCGAAGAAGTAGCGCCCATCGCGGAAAAATCGATGCGCGCGGACCCGTCAATTGCAGCCGCGGCGCGATTATGGCGAGCGTCGCCGCGATAAGCGCGAAAATGCATTTCAATTTTAGGAGGTTAGCGCGTTTGTTTTTGTTCCCACAGTTCTTTTGGTGCGGTTCCAATCCTCCTGTCGCCTCTGGCGGACAAATGAGCGGGGATCGGTTAGACGCCTGACGAAACGATAGACATAGCCAAGCGCCTTTGGGATATCTTTTTTGGCGAACACCCCATATGCTCCGATTGAGATTGCTGGTGTCGGATGGTTCCTGGTCGGACAGAAAGGAAGAGGCGTGCATCTCGGAGCACTGTTCATCGCGGATACGGTTTTTTCTCTTGGTTCGGTGCGCGAGACGGGCCGCCGCTTTTCTCTTCCGGCATCGACGATATCAGGCATTCTGCGGCGTCTCGAAACCGAGCTCGCGATGAAACTCGTCGAGCGCAACTCCGGCGAACTCGCAACGCTTCTGGCCAGCTCGAAGGTGCAGAAAGGCCTGCAGCCGATCCTGACAGGATTGCATGAGCTTGCCGGTCTGGTAGCTGATCCTCCAGTCGATGATAGCTTTTCCCGTTGGGCCTCACGCTTCCCGCTGAAGATCGCCACGATCGAGCGCTTCCTTGAGGTTGCCGATCAGGGCAGCATCAATCGCGCCGCTCGACGCCTCAAGCTCGGCCAGCCGCAGCTCTCCCTTCAGATCGCCAATCTTGAAAGCCTGCTTGGTTGCCGACTGTTCGAGCGGCAGGCCCAAGGTTCGGTGCTCACGGAGGCGGGCAGGCGGGCCTATGCGATCCTCTCGTCGATCAGCTTTGCCTGGAGCGAAATGAAATCCTCGGCGGACGAACGTTTTCAACGGGTGGCCCGGGCCGTGCGCATCGGCTCGATCATTCCGACCGGCTCAGAAAGTTGGGTCGCCCGCTGCCTCGGCCTCCTCGTCTCACGCTGGAACGCCAGCGGTTACCGGAACACGATCTCGCTGATGCTGATGACGGCCGACGATTTGCGCGAGGCGCTGAAATCCGGCCGCATCGACGTCGCCATTCTCGATTCCGTCTTTGGGCTCGAAGCTTTCGAGCATATCGAGCTTCTATCGACTGACATGGTGGCGATCGCACCGCCCGACAGCATCGAGACGACCGTATCCGAGCTGGTCGAAAACCACCCGCTATGCCTTGCCAGTTCCCGCACCGGCATCGGTCATGCGGCGATTACCTTCACATATGGCGACAGCGTGCGCCACCGCCATCGCGGCCGCGACATTACCGCGGCCGACAGTCTCCCGGTTATTGTCGACCTCGTTGCCACCCACGGCTATGTCTCGTTTCTGGGAAGGGTGAGCGCAGAGCCGATCGGCCACAAGGTGCGCATCGTCGACCTCGACGCCGTGATACCTCTATCCTACCACCTTGCCCATAACGGCCGTAAAACCTCGCTCGACGCCTGCCGGTTGATCAGAGAGGCGATGACTGAGGTCGTCGGTGGGAAGTGAGGCGGCAACCCGCGATCCAAGCGAGCAATGACGCTCATGCTGGGCGAGCGCTCAAAAGGCCTTCGACCGCGGCCTTCGCCTGCCACCTCAAGCGCCTTCTGCCGGTCTTAGACAAGAGCCCGAATTTCCAGAAGAGTACCGCCGGTCAATATTCTCACCGACAGTTTCCCCGAACCGCCATATTGACGGGCCGGGAGAGATTAAGCCGGTGAGAGATCGCCAACGGTGTCGGCAACGTTTTTTACGAATTCGGGGTCTGCATTTTGTCGACAACGACTTGCAACGTTCCTTGGCCCTCCACTCCGCCAAGCCGGCAACAGCAAAGGTCGCGCTCAGCACCGTCCTGTAGAGAATGCCGCCCATCAACGCGCCAATAACGGGTCCGATTGCAACTGCGCGCCAATTTGGATAGATCGAGCGGGAGGATGCGTTCTTGCTCACGGATAAATCTTCCAAGATTGCGATGCGACATAGTAAGAATTAGCATAATCTTACAGAATGAAGCGAATATAAAGTATAACGGAATAATTGATTTGCGCATTAGTAACATAGTACCAAACTATGCTTGAAAATGTCGTATATTATTCTCTGTCATCGCCGATCGTCCTGTGCAATTGACGAATTTACAACATGACAGGAACGTCTTTCTCTTTGTTGCCGCGTCTGATCGGAACCGTTTATCGACAACTGCGCGGAGCAGACCGTTAAACCGCTCGATCACATCGCACCGGACCGACGCAACGAAATGACCGATCGGGCGTTATAGGATTGCATAAATCCAGTGCTATCAAACCCCTGGGAAACATTGGAAGGTCGCGAGATTGCAGCAATTTCCAGACAGCGACGATGAGGGTGGCCGGGACATCGCTCGCAGTGCGACAACGTTGCAGGCGGTCGTCAAAGAGGCATTGACCTCCGCCTACGATATCAATGCCTCGGAGATAACGGTTTCGACTGTTGGAAACTACGTGATCCTCGAAGGTCGCGTCCGCTATCGCGGCGACATAGATCGCGCCATCGAAATCGCGGAAGAGATCGCCGGCAGCGGCAAGGTTAAGAGCCGCTTGGCAAGGCCGTGAGGGAATTATGGTGTCTTACCCATCCCGGCCTTTCATCGGAATGTTTCATTTCGATATTTTCGTTGAGGAGACAACCTGCCAAATTGCTCTAAGTTGACCGGGAACGAGGGGGCAACAGGGGGGCAATGCAATGAATTCATCCGCGGAACCGCAACGGTCGGTCCTTCAAGAAGAATGGCAGTGTGCCTTCATGGTGATTGCCTTGCCGCTGGCAATCGCGGCGGTCTCGTTTGGATGCCAGTTCTTCCTGTAGCGTTCCCGACGCCTCATCGATCGGCATCAATCAACGTCTTAGGCGTGCCTTGAGTTGGCAATCTGCATGTGGATCAGCAAAATAGAACAACGCCGTTGATCTCAGTTGATCCGGGTCGCAAGGCTCGTTGGTATAAATGCTTCGGTAGCCCCAGAAGAAATATAGATCTCCGGGCACGAGGCTAATTCGCTTCACCCCGAAGTAGCCGGACTGAGCCACGCGTTTCAGTACCGACTGCGATATATCTTTTTGTCCACCAGCATCTTATCGACGAGATTGGTAAGGTATGCCGAACGAATCCTCCTCGTATTCGGAAACATCAAGAAGTCGCAGCGTTTGCCTTTCGTCGGTATCATGATTGGCAGCAGCGCCGTTATGAGAAAGGAGTCGTAGTGAAAGACCAGGGATTCCTTCGCTATATGCTTGCCCGTGAGGCAACGAAGGACCTGATAGAAAGTGACCTCGGGCGAGGGGTTGCCGGTCGCGAATTCATAGAGCTTGGAAAAAATATCCCGAAAGCTCTGCGAGTTTGCCTGCTCTTCAAATTTGGTGCCTGAAAATTGCTTGCTTCGTCTCAATGAGATCGAAGTCTGGCCGGAATGTTCGATCACGGAAGACGCAAACTCCTGCATTTACAGCAGATCCTGGCCGCTCACATAGGAGGGGATACAGCAGTAGCCTGAACCCTCCATGTCCGAAGCCATTTGGGATACGTTCATCTCGGAAACAGGCTGGACGCGCGTTCTCGCAGCTGAAAGATCGGTCATCTTCATCGCTCCCCCACTGCTTGGGGAGTGTCTCCCTCACCGGCAGCGATGGTCAATTGGTCCCTTGGGCCAGTCTCCGCCGTGGAACTGTGCTTTCGATGGATATGCATCGAGCGATCTTGGATGAACGTAAAGGGGAATTGGCAAATTGCGATATGGTGCCGCTTGCAAGACGTCAGGGCGCCCTAATCCGTGCTGCAAACGAAGAGCACATTCCGCACTTTTAGCTGGAATGCCGAGATCTCCGGGTTACGCACATATCCCGTGAAAGGTGCCCAGGCGCAGCGCTTTGGGCGCACAGCGCCTGGTGACGGAAGCCCTCAGCCTCGTGATCAGCGGACGCGGCCAACTACAGATACTTTAAGCTTCAAGCAAGAGGAAAGTCATCAGGTCGCGCGGCCAAAAGCCGATCCTCAGAACAACGACCCCGGGAGACCGACGCGTCAGTTCGCCACACAGAAATGCCGTGCACCGTCATTGCCGACGAAAGTCCCGGTGCGACCATCGAAAGTCCGATATCGGCTGAAGCAGTATCTCGACCACGCCGGTGACCATGGCCGCAGTCCGGCATCATTGACGTAATACCGCCGTGGAGGCCCGTAATAGTAGCGTGGCGGCGGCGCATAACCATATCCGTAATATCCGGAACCGTAATATCCGGAACCGTAATATCCAGGCTGGGCGATGGCTGATCCGATAATCAGTCCCGTTGCCAGGCCGGCCGCACCATAGCCCCAGCCGCCATATCCGCCACCCCAGCCGCCGCCGTAGCCGTGATGCCAGCCGCCACCCCAACCGTGGTGCCAGTTGTTGTAGCCGTGGTGCCAGTTGTCTGCCGAGGCCGGGGTAAGCGTCGCAGTCGTAATAGCAACGGCTGCGCCCGCGATGAGAATAGACTTGACGAGACTCTTCATGACCCTTGTCCTTCGAGTAGCTTCGGTTCGTATTTATCGACATTTTGCGACAATCCACGCCGCATCCAAAAGACCACTCGGAAACTTGGCTCGGTTGTGCATTGAGAGGAAAACCGATTACACGCTGATTGGTTCATCGCCGACGCGAAAATGTAATGAAGCCGACTTTGTCTTCACGCCGAAGTATGACTAATTTGGCTGAGCCGAAGGGTCGTCGGCCCTTTTCATCGAAAAGCTGTGTTTAATGTAAGCTTGTGCAAGGTAAAAAGGCCGGGCGCGAACGCTCCGACCTTTCTCGATCTACATCAACAGCGGTGCCAGTTCATCCGTGGTCAACGCTGGAGAAAAATTCTATAAGAAAAACATGACACTAGCTGCAGGAATTTCAAGTCGAGCGCTCTTAGAAGCACGCAACAAATGCCGTCATGGTTTGCCGGCATTGGCTCTGCCGGATTCAGCCTCTCACAATAGGCCTCACCCATAGCCGCGGCCCCAACTCTGCATAAGGGACCGTATCATGCTGACCTTGTCTTGAGAGACGCAGCATTCCGACCTCCCGCTTTCCGCGAGAGAACGATGCAGCGTTGTATTTGCTTATGTTTTCAAGAAGATGTGGTGCCGCTTGCAGGACTCGAACCTGCGACCCCATCATTACGAATGATGTGCTCTACCACCTGAGCTAAAGCGGCATCTCGGGGGCGTTGTTAGAGCCCGGCGATTTGCATGGCGCTGATACAGTCTATGCGCCGACATTTCAAGCACTCTGTTTCAGGATCGTCAAAAAAGCTCCAACCGGGACTTCGGACGCAGGCTTCTCTTCAAATGGAGAGACGCGCCCTTGCCTCTCGATATTCCCGCTCCAGCCGGTCGACGAGCGCCATCACCGGCTCGATCGCCTTGACGGCGCCGATCCCCTGGCCGGAGCCCCAGATATCTTTCCAGGCCTTCGTGCCCGTCGTTGCCTGCTCGAAGTCCATTTTCGACGGATCGGCTTGCGGCAGTGCTAAGGGGTCGAGGCCGGCGGCGATGATCGAGGACTTCAGGTAGTTGCCGTGGACGCCGGTGAAATAGTTGGAATAGATGATGTCGCCGGCCGTTCCCTCGACAATCGCCTGCTTGTAGTTTTCTGCCGCCCGGGCCTCGACGGTCGCGATGAAGGGCGAGCCGATATAGGCCATGTCGGCGCCCATCGCCTCTGCCGCAAGGATTGCACCGCCGGTGGCGATAGCGCCTGCCAGAAGCAGCGGCCCGTCGAACCACGCGCGAATTTCCTGAATGAGGGCAAAGGGCGATAGCGTGCCTGCATGTCCGCCGGCGCCGGCGGCGACCGCAATCAGCCCGTCCGCGCCCTTGCGGATTGCTGAGTTGGCATGGCGATTGTTGATGACATCGTGCAACACGATGCCGCCATAGGAGTGAATCGCCGCATTGACTTCCGGCACGGCGCCAAGCGATGAAATCACGATAGGAACCTTGTACTTGACGCAAAGTCCGAGGTCGTGCTCCAGCCGCTTGTTGGAAGTATGGACGATCTGGTTGACGGCAAAGGGCGCTGCTGGTCGTTGCGGATTGGCAACGTTGTAAGCGGAGAGATCTTCGGTGATCATCGCCAGCCATTCGTCGAGCTGGCTTTCGGGACGGGCATTGAGCGCGGGAAAGGCGCCGACGACGCCTGCCTTGCATTGCGCCAGCGTCAGGGCGGGGTGAGAGACTATGAACAGCGGCGAGGCGATGACAGGCAGCCTGAGATTGTTCGTCAGGATGGAAGGAAGAGCCATGGAGCACATCCGCGTTTGACGTTTACGAAAACGTCAGCTTGATAGCAGAGACCCGCGATGGGGAAAAGCATCCATCTGAACGGAAGCTCTCGTCCGGATCGGCCACAACTGAATTGGTTTGGGGTGCCGTCTGTCGCGCAAACCTTGCATCTTCCATATTACGCCGCCTTTGACATTTATCCCCGTTCGAATGGCAGCGCACAGCCGGCGACACTTGCGCATTGCCAGCCGGGGCGCTACCGAACTTGGTTAGTCGACGGTAAAGATTTCGGTAGTGCCGTCATTTAGGGTGAAGGACCGGACGTGAGCGGATTAGAAACGGCCATCAGAAACGCGCTGGAGAGATCCGAGCGTGCCAATCCGGAGGTCCGGGCCCGAATCTACCAGTCCGCCCGCCAGGCGCTCGAAACGGGACTTCGAAAGCAGGACGTTACCGACGTCGAAACGATTACCGCGCAGCGCCAGCGTCTGGAGGTAACCATTCGCGCGATCGAGGGCGAGGAGCGTGCTCGGCCCCATCCCGCCGTCCCCGCGCCCGAGGTGGTAGTGCGCGCACCGCCGGAAACCGCCGCGCGTGCGCCGCAGCCGGCGCGCCATCCGTCATCCGCCGCCGTTCAGCCTCCCGAGCCCCCCACTCAGCGGTCGCGGCTGGAGCCGTCCATGGATGTGCGCGGCGAAATGCGCGATCGACAGCCGCCGGCAGTCGATACCACGTCCAAGGGCAACCTCGACGACGTCCACGCGAGACCGGACGATCATCTTGCCGGAGATGCGCTTCGGCCCGAGCCCGCTGCAATGCCGGCGACGGCCCGCAGCATGAACTTCAAGCCGGAGCGCGCTGCAGTGCGCCGCAAGCCGCGTAAGATATTCTCAAGGCTGCTCGTCCTGTGCATTATCGTCGCGTTCATCGGTACCGGCGTCTGGTGGGTGAGATCATCTGGCTTGTTGCTGACGGTCGCCCAGCGCGACACCAGCGTTCGCAACCCGCCGGCGCATGTCGATTCCGAGGACTACAGTGGCAGCGACAGCGCGGCGACCAGTAACAATCCCGCGCTGAGGACAATCGATCCGCAGGACAGTTTTTCGCCGGAGTGGATCCAGATATTGGCGCCGGCAGACGCGGCAAAGGTCGTGACCGGAGTGCGTGCAAAGGCGGAACTCGTTTCCGAGAACGAAGGTCAGACGGCGCGTTTAACTTCGCAATCGACGGGCAGTGACGGCAACGCTGCCGTCGCCGTTCCGGCCGATGTCCTGGCAAATGCTGCGGGCAAGACCTTGACAGTGGCTTTGACCCTACAATCCACCTCGGACACGCCAACGCAGATCACCGTCGAATGTGATTTCAAGGCGGTCAGCGGTTGCGGTCGTCATCGTTTCGATGTGACGCGGCAGAAAGCGGATGCGCTTTTTCAGATCCGTCTCGATAAATCCCAGGCCGGTGCCGGGCATGTCGTCATCAACAGCGATGTTGATGGCAAGGGCAAGGGCGTCAATATCTACGCGATCCGCGTCCTGCCTGAGCAGTAAAGATACAAAGCTTCGCGCGGCTCCATTTCGCGCGCTAAGGGAGCCTTATTTCAGGAAATGCGGTCCCGAGCCGATGATCTTGTCATCGAGTTCGCCGATCGCCTCCTTGTCCTTGCCGGTGTAGTCGAGCGTCTTTAGGATATGGCGGATCAGATTGAGGCGGGCGCGTCGCTTGTCGTTGCCCTTCACCACGGTCCAGGGAGCATGCTCGGTGTGCGTCTCCTTCAGCATCCGGTCCCGCTTCTCGCTATAGTCTTTCCACTTGGTGAGCGCGGCGATATCCATCGAAGACAGCTTCCAGACCGCTCGCGGATCGTGGCGCCGGTCATGGAAGCGCTTGAGCTGCATCTCGCGTCCGATATCGAGATAGAATTTGAAAAAGGAAATATGTTCGTGTTCGATCGTCCGCTCAATCTGCGGAACCTGTTTTAGAAAATGCTCGTATTGTTCCGGCGTGCAGAAGCCCATGACCGGTTCGACGCCCGCCCGGTTATACCAGGAGCGGTCGAACAGCACGAATTCCCCGGCTGTCGGAAACTGGGCGACGTAACGCTGGAAGTACCATTGCCCGGCCTCGCGCTCCGTGGGCTTGGTCAAGGCAACGACGCGCGTCAGGCGAGGGTTCATATGCGAGGAGGTCGCCGCGATCGCGCCACCTTTGCCCGCGGCGTCCCGCCCTTCATAGAGGGCCATCACGCGCCCGCCGCTCGCCTGCAGCCAGAACTGCACCTTGACGAGCTCGATCTGCAGCGCCTCGAGGTCCTTTAGATATTCCTCTTCTTTCAGTTTCTTCTTGTAGGGGTAATCGCCTGAGGAGAGCGCATCCTCTGTGACCCAATCGGGTAGGACCGGGTCGTCGACGTCAAAGACGCGCCGCTTGCCATGGATTTCGAGCTCGACTGCGCGGCTTTCCACATCCTGGCTCATGCCTTTTCCCTCACATTTGACCCCATACGAGGCCGGAAATACGATAATGGATCAGTCTCGACAAAAAATCTTCAGCGAAAGGCTGATCATATTTATGCTGTGATTTCAAGCCTGTTGCCAGTGGCTCCGGGCTGTGGCGCCCTCATCGAGGCGCCGTTTGCCGTGCCTGTGGATAGAGCTGAAAACTTCTGTCATGAATTCAGGCTATCACGCAGATTCATATGTTCGCACATGTGAACAAAGCGGCGAGGCCCATTTGAACGACGATCTGTCATTTCCGAAGCGTTTCTTCAGGCGATTGAGCCACGAGGGCGCCATCCTGCTGCTCGCCACGCTGATCGGCGCCCTTGCTCTGGCTGAGGGGGTGGGCAAGTTTATCGTCGCCGGGATCTGGCTCATGGCTGTTCTTGTTGCAATGCTGCGCCCGCCATTCGTGATCAAGGCAGAAGCGCCGGTCGCTGCCGAGCCGGCGCCCGTCGATACCGACGCCTTGTTGCGGCCACTGGCCGCTGGTCTTGCCGCACTCGATATGCCGGTGCTGGTGATCGGCAGCGATGCGTCCCTGTTGCTGCAAAACCCTGCTGCCGAGAAGGCGCTTGGTGCGTTTCCGCTTGGCGCGCATATTTCCGCCAAGCTGCGTTCTCCGGTCATCCTCGACATGATACGCGAAACGATCGCAACCAGAACGCCCAACCAGATCGAACATTCCGAGCGGTTGCCCTCCGAACGGGTCTATATCGTCCGGATCGCTCCCGTCGATCTGCAGCAGCCGGCATCACAGACCTTCTTCATGCTGTCTTTCCGCGACATATCGGAACTCCGACTGATCGACCGGATGCGGTCCGATTTTGTCGCCAATGCCAGCCATGAATTGCGGACACCTCTCGCATCGCTGCGTGGTTTCATAGAGACGATTCAGGGGCCAGCGCGCAACGACGCCAAGGCACAGGCGCGGTTCCTCGGCATCATGTTCGATCAGACGACGCGCATGAGCCGCCTCGTCGACGATCTCCTGTCTCTGTCGCGGCTGGAATTGAAATCGCATATCGCGCCCGACCAGAAGGTGGATCTGGTGCCGCTGCTGGGCCACGTCCGAGATTCCCTGCAGCCGCTTGCCGGCGATCTCGATGTCACCATCAATCTGCACTTGCCACAAGGCAAGGTTGAGGTACTGGGCGACCGGGACGAGCTGGTTCAGGTGTTCGAGAACCTGATCGAAAATGCGTGCAAATACGGCCAGGAGGGCAAGGTCGTCGATGTCTCGTTGCACAACGGTACGGCACAGGCGGTCGAAGTCACGGTCTCTGATCATGGTCCCGGAATTCCGTCCGAACATGTGCCGCGCCTGACCGAACGCTTCTATCGCGTCAGCGTTGAGGATAGCCGATCCAAGAAGGGTACCGGGCTCGGTCTTGCGATCGTAAAGCACATTCTGACGCGCCATCGGGCTCGGTTGATCGTCAAATCCGAGGTCGGCAAGGGCACGGACTTCACAGTTCGGTTTTAATCCGGTTTCAGCTCCGCAGTTTTCCCATTATTTTCAAAAGGTTGAACTGTCATAATTGTTTCACTCCCCTGACATAAAAGGGCGATGCTTGGACCGCTAAGAGAAGACGCTGAATGAAGCGATGCCTGTCGTCGCCGTCGCGTTACAGAACGCCCGATTGGAAGATTTTCATGGATGTCTTCGCCGCACACACCGGATTGCATAACGGCCCTCGTGGGCTGACACTGTCTCCGACATCTCATTTCAACTGAGGACCGAAACATGGCTTCGACCCATATTTTTTCCGCCTATGACGACGACCTGAAGTTTCTTTCGCGTCGCATCTCCGAAATGGGCGGCCTTGCCGAGCAGATGGTCAGCGATTCCGTCCGCGCCCTTGTCAATGGCGATGTCGCACTGGCTCAGAAAGTCATCTCCGACGATACCATTCTCGATCATGCCGAACGCGAAGTTGGCGACAAGGCGATCACGACGATCGCACGCCGCCAGCCGATGGCAGCGGACCTTAGAGAAATCATGGGCTCCATCCGCATCGCTTCCGACCTCGAGCGTGTCGGCGATCTTGGCAAGAACACTGCCAAGCGCGTCATCGCAGTCCAGGGCACCGGCGTTCCCCGCCGCCTCGGCCGCGGCATCGAGCATCTCTCCGAACTGGCGCTCGTCCAGCTCAAGGAAGTGCTCGACGTCTATACCACGCGCTCGGCCGATCGGGCTGTCGCCATCCGCGAGCGCGACGAGGAAATCGACGCGATGTACACCTCGCTGTTCCGCGAGATGTTGACCTACATGATGGAAGACCCACGCAATATCACCACCTGCACCCATCTCCTTTTCTGCGCCAAGAATATCGAGCGCATCGGCGACCACGCCACCAACATCGCCGAGACGATCTACTACATGGCGACCGGCGCACAGCCGGAAGGCGAACGCCCCAAGGACGATACCGCCAACACCGTTGGCGCGGTAACGGAATAGCGCTTGCGCCTTTGAAGGAGACCAGAACAGCATGGTTCCAAGAGTTGCCGTTGTAGAAGATGAGGAAGCGCTCAGCGTGCTGCTGCGCTACAATCTCGAGGCCGAAGGCTTCGAGGTCGATACGATCCTGCGGGGAGATGAGGCCGAGCTTCGTCTTCAGGAGCGCACCCCCGATCTTCTGATCCTCGACTGGATGCTGCCCGGCGTGTCCGGCATCGAGCTCTGCCGCCGGCTGCGCATGCGGCCGGACACGGAGCGCCTGCCGATCATCATGCTGACCGCTCGTGGCGAGGAGAGCGAACGCGTGCGTGGCCTGTCTACGGGCGCCGACGACTATGTCGTAAAGCCTTTCTCGACTCCGGAACTGATGGCGCGTGTCAAGGCGATGCTGCGCCGCGCCCGTCCAGAGGTCCTGTCTTCCTTGCTGAAATGCGGAGACATCGAGCTCGATCGGGAAACGCATCGCGTGCACCGCAAGAGCCGCGAGGTTCGCCTCGGGCCGACGGAGTTCCGCCTGCTGGAATTCCTGATGTCCTCGCCGGGCCGCGTCTTCTCGCGCTCGCAGCTGCTCGACGGCGTCTGGGGACATGACATCTATGTCGACGAACGCACCGTCGATGTACATGTCGGCCGCCTGCGCAAGGCGCTCAACTTCTCCAACATGCAGGACGTCATCCGCACCGTTCGTGGTGCGGGCTATTCGATGGAAGCCTGATGTTCAGGTGACGAAAGTTGAAACGGAAAACGGGCCTCGCGGCCCGTTTTTCATTGATGCGCGCAAAGCTGTTAGCGAGCCGCCCTGCGTCGCTCGTGAACGGGCTGGTAAGCCATCTTCTGATGATAGCTGCAATAGGGCGAAGCATCGGGCGATTCATGGCCGCAGAAGTGAAAATCGTCCTTCAGCGGGTCGCCGACCGGCCATTTGCAGGTACGCTCCGTCAATTCCGTCAGACCGAGACGCATCGAGATCGGAACGACAACATTGGAAGCCGGGCGATATGAGACTTCCGGAGCTGCGTCGACGTCGACTTCTTCCTTGAGCATCGCCGAGCCCTGCTGGCGCGCGACCGTGCGGGTCGTAACCCCGCGGGAACCGAAGTTCGAGGACCGGGGGGGCGTGACATTTCGCTTCGGCGCTCGAGCAGAGGTTGCAGAGCCGCCCGACTTGGCTCGGCCTGGCAAGTTAAGGCGATGCACCTTGCCAATAACCGCGTTCCGGCTGACGCCACCGAGCTGCGCTGCAATCTGGCTGGCGCTAAGCCCTTCGGCCCAAAGCTTTGTGAGCCGTTCTACACGCTCGTCTGTCCAATTCATGCCCTGCCTCCGCCTAGCGCTTCCTGATGGCAGAATCCTTCGCCATTGCCCCGATGCAGTCGGGACCTAAAACGCTTTTAAATTGTGGTGACTAGTTCCGCCGCATGCAGTCTAGTAATTGATCTTTAACCTAGTGTGAGCCTGACTCCGTGACAAGAGTCGCAGGAATCTCAGGGAATCGATTTCGGGGTTTTCCCCAACTTGCTTCCTTGTGTGGTATTTCTGCAATACAAGATATTGGGCAATGGCGGCCGTGTCAGGACAATGTGTAGCGCCCCTTCAGCCGTGGGTTTTGTTGACATTGCAGTGCGAAACGTCAATAGTGCCGAGGCCGCCGAAAGGCGGCATTTTTGATTTTTTCGGGGCCGTTTTGCATAGCGAAAACGGCAGCAAAGCAAGGTTTGATCGAAGGATTTGCGCCATGGCCGAGACAGCGCCGCTCTATGACACCTATATGCGGGCTCCCTTGCGTTTCGAGCGAGGCGAGGGCGTATGGCTGATCACGGAAAGCGGCGAGCGATATCTCGACTTCGGCGCCGGCGTTGCCGTCAGCTCGCTCGGCCACGGACATCCCCATCTGGTCGGCGCTTTGAAAGAACAGGCCGACAAAGTTTGGCACCTTTCCAACCTTTACGAGGTGCCGGGCCAGGAAACGCTTGGCAAGCGTCTGACGGAAGCTACGTTCGCCGACAAGGTGTTCTTCACAAACTCCGGCGCCGAGGCCCTGGAATGCGCGATCAAGACGGCGCGGCGTTACCAGTTCGTCAAGGGCCATCCGGAACGCTTCCACGTCATCACCTTCGAAGGTGCATTTCACGGCCGGACGATTGCGACGATCGCCGCTGGCGGCCAGGAGAAGTATCTCGAAGGCTTCGGCCCCAAGGCCCCCGGATTCGATCAGGTGCCCTTCGGTGACATCGAGGCGGTGCGTGCGGCGATTTCAGAAGAAACGGCGGCGATTCTGATCGAGCCGGTGCAGGGCGAAGGCGGCATCCGCCCGGCCACCAACGAATTCATGCGGGCGCTGCGCGAAATCTGTGACGAACACGATCTTCTTCTCATCCTCGACGAAGTCCAATCGGGCGTCGGGCGGACGGGCAAGCTTTTCGCGCATGAATGGGCCGGCATCACGCCCGACATTATGGCAGTCGCCAAGGGCATCGGCGGCGGCTTTCCGCTCGGCGCCTGCCTTGCAACGGCAAATGCCGCCTCCGGCATGAAGGCCGGTACCCATGGTTCGACCTATGGCGGCAATCCGCTCGCCATGGCGGTCGGCAATGCTGTGCTGGACATAATCCTGGCCGATGGCTTCCTGCAGCATGTGAACGATGTGGCGCTGGTCTTCCGCCAGGGCCTCGCCTCGCTGAAGGATCGCTTTCCCGACATCATCGAGGATGTCCGTGGCGAGGGGCTGATGCTCGGCATCAAGGCGGCGGTTCCCTCGGCGGAATTGCTGCAGGCCATCCGCGCCCAGCATCTGCTTGCCATCCCGGCTGGCGACAACGTGCTCCGCCTGCTTCCGCCGCTCGTCACGACCGCGGAGGAAGCCAGAGAGGGCCTTGCTCGCGTCGAGCGCGCCGCCGAGACCCTGCGCGCTTCCCGCGTCAGAAAATCGGCATGAGTTCATCGCCCGCAATTCGGGGCGTTATTGCCCCGCAGCGGGCGTTGTTGTTTCCAGAGTACGGATAAAGATTATGGCTTCACCGAAACACTTTCTCGATCTATCGGCGGTGAAGGCCTCCGATCTTCGCACCATCATCGATGACGCGCTCGTTCGCAAGTTGGCGACCAAGGCCGGAACCGCCGACAGGCCGCTTGCCGGCAAGATGCTGGCGATGATCTTCGAGAAGCCCTCGACCCGCACGCGTGTTTCCTTCGATGTCGGCATGCGCCAGCTCGGCGGCGAGACGCTTTTCCTTTCCGGCACGGAAATGCAGCTCGGCCGCGCCGAGACCATCGGCGATACGGCAAAGGTCCTGTCGCGTTATGTCGACGCCATCATGATCCGCACGACCGAGCATTCGCGCCTGTTGGAGCTGGCGGAACACGCCACGGTTCCTGTCATCAACGCGCTGACCGACGACACGCACCCCTGCCAGATCATGGCCGATGTGATGACCTTCGAGGAGCATCGCGGGCCGATCAAGGGCAAGACGCTGGCCTGGACCGGCGACGGGAACAATGTGCTCCATTCGCTTGTCGAGGGTGCTGCCCGTTTCGGCTATCGCATGAATATGGCGGTACCCCTTGGTTCGGAGCCTAAGGATCACTATTTGAACTGGGCCCGCAATGAGGGCGCCGAAATCATGCTCACGCATGATGCAGACCGTGCGGTTGCCGGCGTCGATTGTGTGGTTACCGATACCTGGGTTTCCATGAATCAGGAACACCGGGCTCGCGGTCACAACGTCTTCCAGCCCTATCAGGTCAACGCGGCTTTGATGGCACAGGCCGGCAAGGACGCGTTGTTCATGCATTGCCTGCCCGCCCATCGCGGGGAGGAAGTGACTGACGAAGTGATCGATGGTCCGCAATCCGTTGTTTTCGATGAGGCGGAAAACCGTCTTCATGCGCAAAAGTCGATTCTTGCTTGGTGCCTGGGCGCAATCTGAGGATTTCAAGAACTGCGACGAATGGATCGCGGCCGCGCGAGCGGAGCGCCGCTCCGGAAGGCTAGGAGAGTAAGCATGGCGGAAAGTGCAGCATCGCTGGGTCAGTTCGACTTTGCAGGCGATGATCATGTCGTCCCTTTTCAGGTCGAGAATCTCGACGTTCGTGGCCGTGCCGTGCAGCTCGGCCCGATGCTCGACGCGATTTTGGAGCGCCATCGCTATCCGGCTCCGGTTGCCCGGCTTCTGGCCGAGGCTATCGTGCTCACTGTGTTGCTGGGCACCTCGTTGAAGTTCGACGGCAAGTTCATGGTGCAGACCAAGGGCGACGGCCCGGTAGATCTGCTCGTCGCCGATTTCTCGACGCCGGAAAATGTCCGCGCTTATGCCCGGTTCAACGAGGAGGCGCTTGAAAAGGCGATTGCCCTTGGCGAGACCGAGCCGGAGCAATTGCTCGGCAAGGGTGTTCTCGCCTTCACGATCGACCAGGGTCAGTATTCGCAGCCCTATCAGGGCATCGTCGAGCTGGACGGTACATCGCTCGAGGAGATTGCCGGGGTCTATTTCCGCCAGTCGGAGCAGATACCGACCCGCGTCCGCCTTGGCGCGGCGGAGCTTTTCGACCGGGATGAGACGGGCAAGCCGCGTCATCGCTGGCGCGCCGGCGGCCTGATCGCACAGTTCCTGCCACAGGCATCGGAACGCATGCGCCAGCCGGACCTGCATGGCGGCGACGGCGATACCGGCGTGCGCAATCACACGGACGATGACGCCTGGGCGGAAGCGCGCTCGCTGGTTGAAACGATCGATGCGGACGAACTGACCGATCCGCTCGTCGGCACAGAGCGTCTCTTGTTTCGGCTGTTCCACGAGCGCGGCGTGCGAGCCTATCCGCCGCAGCGGGTTTTCGACCGGTGCAGCTGCTCGCGCGACAAGATCAAGGGCGTGCTCAAGGGTTTTTCCGCCGAAGAGATTGCAGCCAGCGAAGAGGATGGCGAGATCGCGGTCACCTGCGAGTTCTGTTCGACCACCTACCGCTACGATCCTTCGGAGCTCAAGACTGAGGCCTGAAGGTGCGGCGCATCCTCAGTTCAGGGTGCGCAACAGGCCCGGCGAGTCCAATGAGAAGGCGGGGATTTCGACATCGAACTGCTCCCCGTCCTCCGCCTCCATATGATAGTGGCCGAACATCATGCCGGATGGCGTATCGAGCGGGCAGCCCGATGAATATTCGTAGGTATCACCCGGGTTCAGATGCGGTTGCTCACCGACGACACCAGGCCCCGTGACCTCGTCCACCTGTCCGTTCTGGTCCGTAATGTGCCAATAACGCGTGATTAGGCGCACGGCGACATCGGAGTGGTTCGAGATGACGATGCGATAGCCCCAGACGTAACGATCGTCATCCGGATCGGATTGCTCCTCCAGATAAAACGGCTCGACGACAACCTCGATATCTCGTGTTAGGGCGCGATACATACCTGACACCTTAGACGTATTGAGTTACCGATATCCTATAGGCTTCAATATCCGTCAAGGAACGGATTGGTGAATCGGGCATTAACGGTCAGATTTATGCGCTTTATCGAATATTAAGGATAATTCCGAAGGTTAACGCGGCAATGGTCGCTCCGGTTCGAAAATCCACGTCTCGTGCGCGCGATTGTGCTAGCGCCGAACGTTGCAGTCTCGCCCGGACTGAGCCGAGCGAGAATCGCTGTCAAAGTTAGGCAGTCACCTGTTTCAGCGCCCGCGCGAAATCCTCGAGGAGATCGTCGGTGTCTTCAATGCCGGCGGAGTAACGGACAGTCCCTGCAGAAATTCCGAGTTCGGCGCGCGCCTCGTCGGTCAGGTTCTTGTGCGTTGTCGTTGCCGGATGCGTGATCAGGCTCTTGCTGTCGCCGAGATTGTTGGAAATCCTGGTGATCTCAAGCGCGTTCTGCAGCGCGAACGCGGCGTCCTTGCCGCCCTTCATCTCGAAGGCGATCAGCGTCGATCCGCCTGTCATCTGCTTTGCGATGATGTCAGCCTGCGGATGGTCCTTACGGCCGGGATAGATCACT
Organism: Rhizobium sp. 2YAF20; assembly: GCF_052114685.1. Lineage (NCBI taxonomy): Bacteria > Pseudomonadati > Pseudomonadota > Alphaproteobacteria > Hyphomicrobiales > Rhizobiaceae > Rhizobium > Rhizobium sp. 2YAF20. Next base: position 187,598 of record NZ_JBFRFF010000005.1, read on the forward strand.
TTGCCGACTTTGCCGTGCTCGGCCAGGAAGTCGGCGATTGCCGCGGCGTTCTGCGTCTGCTGCTTGACGCGCAAGGGCAGCGTCTCGATGCCTTTGAGCAGCGTCCAGGCGTTGAACGGCGACATTGCCGGGCCGGTATGGCGGAAATAGTCGTGCAGATGCTCGTCGATCCAGGCCTTGTCGGAAAGAACGACACCGCCGAGGCAGCGGCCCTGACCGTCGATGTGCTTTGTTGCGGAATAGACGACCACATGCGCACCAAGCTCAAGCGGCTTCTGGAAAAGCGGGGTCGCAAAGACGTTGTCAACGACAAGCTTGGCGCCGATCTGATCGGCGAGCTTTGCAACGCCTGCGATATCGATCACTTCGAGCGTCGGGTTGGTCGGGCTTTCCAGGAAGAAAACCTTGGTATTCGGCTGGATCGCCCGTTCCCAGTTTTCAAGGAACCGACCATCGACCAGTGTACACTCGATGCCGTATTTCGGCGCAAGTGTCTCGACGACCCAGCGGCAGGAGCCGAAGAGCGCGCGGGCTGCGACGATATGGTCGCCAGCCTTCAACTGGCAGAGGATCGCGGCGGTAACCGCGGCCATGCCCGATGCGGTGGCGCGCGCATCGTCGGCGCCTTCCAGCATGCACATCCGCTTTTCGAACATGTCGTTGGTCGGGCTGCCGTAGCGGGCATAGATGAAGCCTTCGGTCTCGCCCTTGAAACGCGCTTCGGCGGCCTCAGACGTGTCGTAGACAAACCCTTGTGTCAGATAGATCGCTTCCGATGTCTCGCCGAATTGGGAGCGGAGCGTGCCGCCGTGAACGAGCTGCGTTGCGGGGCGCCAGGTCTTGGTCATATCGTTACCACCTTCGTGATACAAAAAAACCGGTCGCAAAAGCAGACCGGTTTTCAACCCGGTCTTTTTAGCCATTTATTTAACGTGGCTGCAAGCCGACCGGCCAAATCACCACGGGATAAGATTGCAATACTGCTGTTGAACGCTTGCGTCAATTCCCTGAGTTTGGTTTTGTCTGCGGCAAATTGAGGATGGGCAAAATGGCTCGCGATACAGGAATTTTGGCGGATCGAGCAATCGCGGCGCTGTTTGAGACCGGCAGGCTGACGACGGACAAGGAGCTTGACCGCGACCAGATCCAACCGGCAAGCCTCGATCTCAGGCTCGGCGCCAAGGCCTTCCGCGTGCGCGCCAGCTTCATGCCCGGCCCCTCGCACCTGGTCTCCGACAAGCTTGATCGCCTCAGCCTGCACGTGATCGACCTTACCGAGAGCGCAGTGCTCGAAACCGGCTGCGTCTATATCGTGCCGCTGATGGAGCACCTCGATCTGCCGGCCGGCATGTCGGCTTCCGCCAATCCGAAGAGCTCCACCGGAAGGCTCGATATCTTCACCCGCGTCATTACCGATTATGCGCAGGAGTTCGACAAGATCCCGGCCGGTTACTCAGGTCCGCTTTACCTCGAGATCAGCCCCCGCACGTTCCCCATTGTCGTCAGGCGGGGTTCGCGCCTGTCGCAGATACGCTTCCGTGTCGGCCATTCGGTATTGTCGGAGCCACAATTGCTGGAATTGCATGTCGCCGAGACCCTGGTCGCCAGCAGCAGGCCGAACGTGACGGGCGGCGGCATCGCGCTCTCGATTGATCTCAAAGGCGATGAAGAAGGTCTGATCGGATATCGCGGCAAGCACCACACGGCGGTCGTGGACGTCGACAAGAAGGCCCAGCACGACATTTTCGACTTCTGGGAACCGCTCTACAGCCGCGGCCGCACAGAACTGATACTCGATCCGGACGAATTCTATATTCTCGTCTCGCGTGAGGCGGTGCACGTGCCGCCGCATTTCGCCGCCGAGATGACACCCTACGATCCGCTGGTCGGCGAATTCCGGGTGCATTACGCAGGCTTTTTTGACCCCGGTTTCGGTCACGCCCCGGCCGGCGGTCGTGGGAGCCGCGCCGTGCTTGAAGTCAGAAGCCACGAGGTGCCGTTCATCCTCGAAGACGGCCAGATCGTCGGCCGCCTCGTCTACGAGCACATGCTGGAACCGCCCTCGAGCCTCTATGGCACCGGCCTCGGCTCGAATTACCAAGCCCAGGGCCTGAAGCTCTCAAAGCATTTCCGCCTCTGAACCCACCTCTTTCCGCCTTGACAGCGGCTAGGTTCTGTTGAAAGTCTTCCCCTATTGGCGGGTGTAGCTCAATGGTAGAGCAGCAGCTTCCCAAGCTGAATACGAGGGTTCGATTCCCTTCACCCGCTCCATCAATCTTTTCAATAGATTAAGGGATACTTTGATCCCTTTTATTTTGCCAGTTTTACAGCCAGTTTTGCAGATTATCGTTCTCATGTCGTTCCAGCCGTCGCCTTTTGGCCGCCGGCTACTGCGGTCACCGCGCGGCGTGCCGATCAGACGAGGTTGGTCACAACGTCGATGTTGCCGTGCGTCGCCTTGGAGTACGGGCAGATGCCGTGTGCCGCATCGATCAGTTCGCGCGCAACCGCACGGTCAACGCCCGGTACGCTGACGTTGAGGCGCGCCCGCAGGAAGAAGGAGCCGGCGTCTAAGTTCAGATCGATCTCGGCATCGACCGCGATACCCTCAGGAAGCTTGACGTGTCTCTGGGAGGCGGCAAGCTCGATCGCTCCCATGTAGCAGGCCGACCAGGCGGCACCGAATAGGTTTTCAGCGGCCGGGTGCGGCTCCTTCATCTTGATGTCCAACTGGCCGTCGCTACTGCGTGCTCCGCCGTCGCGACCGTTAGTATTGTGGGTCTTGCCAGTGAAGAGAACTTTCTCAGTCATAATGCAATCCTTTCGAATACCGTTAAGACGCATCCGATTGTAACACCGACGCCTGACCTCTGCACGGGAAAGGGAATGGTCCCACAAAGGGCTAACAGATGGCGCTGACAAGCTTCTCCTTCGCGCAATTAGCGGTCATCACGGAAAGCCTCGGATAATTATCCGTGGTCCCAACCTCGGCCACCGCGATCTAATTCGGACTCCCGCTTATTCGGGTAATACTCGCGCTTATTTTCGAGTCCAAAGAATAGTGTTCCGTGTATCCCCTATATTTCACTTTTTCCGGATTGGTGTTGACGCTATTCCAGCGATGATTTCACCTGATGCTAGAGCGCCGAACCTTTTGATAACATCTTCAATAAATTCAATATTCTGCGGTGTCACAGAAATCAGGAGAACGAGTATGAGCTTGGCTTGCGGTTGGTATCGCGCCATGAGCCGGATCAGTTGAAAAGGCTTGAAACGCTTTGCTCCTTGGCGGTGCGGACGAGGGCTTCGCCGATCAGCGGCGCGATAGTCAGGCGTCGGATATTGGCGGTTTGGCGATGAGCTTCGGTTTCTTCAATGGAATCGGTCACCACCAATTCCTTAAGGTTGCTGGCACCAATGCGTCCGCAGGCACCGGCGGACAGCACACCATGGGTGATATAGGCGGAAACCTCCCTGGCACCAGCTTCCAGCAGGGCTTCGGCCGCATTGATCAGCGTGCCGCCGCTATCGACGATGTCGTCGATCAAAAGACAACTTTGCCCGGACACATCGCCAATGATGTTCATCACTTCCGACACTCCGGCGCGGGGTCGCCGTTTATCGACGATGGCAAGATCGGCACCAATGCGCTTTGCGATGGCGCGAGCCCGCGCCACGCCGCCCACGTCGGGCGAAACGATCATCAAGTTCTTGGTGTCGTAGTGCTTTTCAATGTCGCGGGTCATCACCGGCGCTGCATAAAGATTATCGGTCGGAATATCGAAAAAGCCCTGAATCTGGTCGGTATGAAGATCGACCGTGATGACGCGGTTAACACCGGCACCGGCAATTAGATTGGCGACCAACTTGGCCGAGATCGGAGTGCGGCCGACGGCGCGGCGATCCTGGCGGGCATAGCCGAAATAAGGGATTACGGCAGTGATCCGGCGGGCCGATGAGCGGCGCAGCGCATCGGTCAGGATCAGCAACTCCATCAGATTGCCGTCGGCGGGGGAACTCGTCGACTGGAGAATGAACACGTCCTCGCCGCGCACATTCTCATGGATTTCAACGTAGATTTCCTGGTCGGCGAAGCGCTTGACTGTACAGTCTGTGAGGGGAAGCTCTAGGTAGCTGGCAATGGCTTGGGCGAGGGCGCGGTTGGAGTTACCGGTCACCAGCTTCATTAGCGCGATCCTGTTTCAAGGAGCCTACGAGAGGAAAAGAGCTTCCCGTTTCGCGTGCACCTTTAGAGCCTTCCCCTGGAATTGCAACGGAGCACCTCGCATTACTTGCGAATGGGCGAGAAAATTGTGGAGAAATCAAGATTTATCTGTCGCTGAAGACGGCGCTTCGAGACTGACTTTGACGGCAGCTCGAATGACCGCTTTGCGCGGCCGAGAGGCGAATTTCCTCACGGTCGGATCGCGCCAACTGCGGTCATCCCGGCCGCAGAACTTGTGACGTCTACTCGATCTGCGTAGCGAGGTAAAAGTGACTACCCATGCTCTCAATACTGGGCTCTGACGTGTCACCATTGAGCGGAACCAAACTGGAGCCCTCCACGTAGTTCTTCTGAGAGCCGGATCCCGAATTATTGAACAGTCTGCTTCGAACTTCATCGGTCCAAGTGGACAATGGCGATGCGATCTGGTCGGTCTCATCGTAAATCAACGTCGATTCAATGCTGGACGCTCCAAATCCACCACCTTGGTCCCCCCACAGCCAGTGCATCAATAGGGGGTGATCTTTCGAGGCGGCACAGTCGGCAACATCCTTCAGAAAATCAGACTTACGGTATTCAAAGCGCAGCCGATCGGGGTTGATGCCAACATGGCCGAGCCCGACAATGGGTGCGAACCCAAGGATAGGCGCGACAAATACAGACACAGCGCGCCGCAATGAAATTGTTGTGGGACACATTGCCTCCATCTTCGGGCATGCATGCGCAGCCGACAATGTATCAACAGCGCTCAAGCAGCGAGCAGGTCTGCAACTTCACCGTGTTTTGACAGGAGCCGGGGGGCGCTCATGTCGCCGGTCTCTTCGTCGACCATGACGGCATAGGCGGCGACCCCGACAAAGCGATCGGCCATTGCGGCGGCAATCTTCTCAGCACTTGCAGCATTCGATGCCTGTCGCATCTCGCCGGATACGAGATTGCCGCGATTGCGCCTGTAGGGAAGGATAATGAATTTCTCGGCTGCCATGTCTATCACCTCTCGTTGTTCTACAAATGTTCTCATTTCCGGTGAATGTCAAGCTGCCAACCGACCAGGCGTGAAATTGCGGCGGCACGGCGTGGCGGGCTCGACGGCCTTCATTGCGTCTTCGTCTTTGCAACTTTCGAAGACGGTGCATCTGGCGTCTTATGCCAGAAGAAGGGGTCTGACCTGAGCTCGAAGACGGCCCGCCAAACGGCCGCTCGAATGAGGGAGGGCGCTGCGATGACGAGCGAGAGCCTCAGGTCGGGAAGCGAGCGATCGATTTGCGATCTCGTCAATCTGTCGTGCCTGTGGCGCAATTGCTGTCAAAAGACGCGCGCCGCGAACGCGTTAGCCGCAGAGCTGTGGGGTTCAACAGTTGGCTATCGAGATTGAAGTCGTCGACAACCGTGCCATCCTCGATCCTGTCGAGGCAAGGCAGGCGCAATGCGCGCGCGATCGCGCCACAATGGGCACTCTCCTCAACCCATCCATTGGCGATCAGCTCCTGCTCAATGCTTGTTCCGTTGGCCATGGCATTTTGAGCGTCCCGCTCGAGATAGCGTTTGCCGAAACCAAGTTCAGCGAGCATCGCCATTTCGGCAGGCAGCTCTTCGGTAAGTTGCACGAGCTCCACTACGCTCGTCAAAGGCAACCGCGCAGCTGCAGCCGGGACGCTGTTGGTTACAGGGACGGTTTGTGGCGGATGTTCCCCGATGCGCATGACTCTGTTACACAGTTCCCAAGATCGGTACCCCGGACAGAAGGCGTCCCCAAGATCAAACTCGGGAGTGGATGACAGTGATGTGGAAGCCGCTTACATCCCTTGATTTGAAGGGGTTTTGCAATTTTAGCGCGATCCTGGCTGCATTTTTATGCGCAGCGCCCGTTTTCGGGCAAGAGCCTTCGACCTCGAATTTGCCGATCCTCTTCGATTCGCGCGAACGCCTGCCAAAGCCCGACCTTTCCTCTCTCGTGCGGCTGCGCTTCCTGACCTCGGTTGATTTTCCGCCGTTCAATTTTGCCGATCAGTCGGGCAAGCTTGCCGGCTTCCACGTCGATCTGGTGCGTGAAATCTGCGACGAACTCGCTATCGCTGAGAAGTGCCAGATACAGGCCATGCCGTTCGGCGATCTGCAGGATGCATTGGCTGCGTCACAGGGGGATGCGGTCATCGCCGGTATTGCGGTGACGCCCGGTTTGCGCGAGCGCTTCGCCTTCTCGCGCCCCTTCCTGCAACTGCCCGCCCGTTTCGCCCGCAATCTGAAGACGGCGCCGATCAAGGGCGCGACTGTCGCAAGCCTTGCCGGGCGGTCCGTCGGCGTCGTCAGGTCAACGGCGCATGAGGCGATGCTTGCCGCATTCTTTCCGGCGATCAAGCCGGTTGCCTTCGACAGCAAGGACGCGCTTCTGGCCGCCCTCAAGGAGGGAAAGGTCGATGCGGTCTTCGCCGATGGCCTGCAGCTATCCTTCTGGGTCTCGTCGCCGGCTGCAGAAAAATGTTGCGCTTTGTTTGACGGCCCCTATCTCTCGCAGCAGTTCCTCGGCGAAGGGATGACGATCATGCTGCGACAACAGGATGCCGAGCTTACCGCGGCGATCAACCATGCGCTGGCGACATTGTCGCGCAACGGCCGACTGCAGGAGATCTACCTGCGCTATTTCCCGCACGGATTATACTGAGGCAGCTCTAACCCTTGCGGTATCGGGCGATGGCACTGCGCTCGATGGCAGCGCAGGTAAGCTTGCCGAGTTCTAGGCGGTCGCGCAGTAGCGCCAGCAGCCGCAGTTCCTCCGCCTTGACCGAGAGGTCGGCCGAAGCAACTTCCACGGCGAGTGCATAGGCTGTGTCGTAGAGGCGCGAGGGGAGGGTATCGCGCACGGTTTCCAGCACGATATCAAGTCCTTCCGGGCCGGATAAAAGCGTGGCGCAATCGCGCGACACCGAGATCAGCCGGTCCTCGTCGAAGCCGTCGAACACCGGCAACGCCTGGATCAGTTCTCCGATCCGGCTAAGCTCGCGGTCGTTCATTGTCCGGTCGACGGCCGATGCCATCACCATCACGTAAATCAATGCCTCGTGGGCGGAAAGCGGCCTGTTCATCTCTGCGGCAAAGTCCTCTGTGGTTCGTTCCAGAGTAGGAAGTCGGATGGGCAATGACAAGGGCGGACATGTCCCGCTGGAGTAGAGACCATCAGATCGGGTTCAGCGGATCTTCACGCGCAGGTGCCGGCGCCAGGGTAGAGGGGCGGTCCTTGCGAGGATCGTCGCCGTAAATGCCACGATTGTTCTTGCGCGCTTCGTCGGCTGCAGCGGCAAGCGGCGAGCCCGCTTCCACCTCGGCCCAGCCGTTTCGGGCCAGCCACTCGCTGAGGTCGGTTTTAACGAAACGGCAATTGCCGGTGACGGTGCCCTGCCAGTCGCCGTCAGGCAAATCACAGGTGATGGCCCGAGCCCGCAGGAAGGCTCGCAGCGCCGTCCGTGCTATCGTGCCGCAAGGCCATTCCTTGCCATTGGGACCAGTGCAGGTCCTGTTCGGATCGGTCGGCGTAATGCCGGCGAGCTGCAGCTTCTTGCCGGCGATGATCAGCACACCGGCGCTATCGGCAACGGGCCGTGCGATATCCACGGGCTTCAGTTCGGCGGGCTTTGCCTCGGCGGCCGGCGGGTCGCGCGCAGTCGGCATACTGTCTGCCTGATTGTCGCTCGGCGTCTCGGGCTTCGAGCCATTGGGCGTCGTCGCCGTTGACAGCGTCGCATCCACGGCGATCGGGGCTATTGCTGCGGGTGCTGCCTTATCTTTTGTCTCGGCCTTTGCAAAAATGCCCGCGGAGCCGATAGCGGGCGGTTTCTCGACGGAAGCGGCGCCCACGGCCAGGAGCACGCCGACTGCCGCAATTCCCGCTATTCCCGTCGCCAAGGCCACCGGACGCATCAGAGAAAACTTTCCTATTGGCTCGCCCAGATGATCCGGGCGATCCATTCGACGTCCGAAAGCTCAAGGTTGCGGTTGGGGTGTTCGGGATTGAGCGACAAAAGTTCGATCGAGCGCGGGCTATGGCGCAAAAGCACCTTGGCCATCACCTCGCCTTCGCGCGTCTTGACGACAACGCGGTCGTTGCGCCGTACCTGAGCTCCGGGCTCGACGATCAACACGTCGCCGTCTCGATAGAGCGGCATCATGCTTTCGCCCTGCACCTCAAGCGCATAGACCCCGGCCTTCTGTGCCGGGGCGGCAGGAAATTCCACGACATCCCAGCCCTGTCCAGCCGGAAAGCCGCCATCGTCGAAGAAGCCGCCGGCTCCCGCCTGCGCGAAGCCCAATAGCGGGATGGAGCCCGCCTGGGAAGGAAGGGCACCTTCCGGCATCCCACCATTGCCGCCTTCCGGCCGCAGGAAGCTCATGAACTGCTCCATGCTTGCGCCGGTCGCCTCCAGCACTTTGGCGATCGATTCCGTCGAGGGCCAGCGCAGTCGGCCATCGGAACTCAGCCGCTTCGATTTGTTGAAGGATGTCGGGTCTAGTCCCGCGCGCCGGGCAAGACCGGACGGGGTCAGATCATGCCGCTCGGCAAGTCCGTCGATCGCGTTCCATATTTGCCCGTGTGACAGCATCGTCGCTCAAACACCCGCAAAGCCGGAATTCCGGTATCCGTCCATCCCGGCAAGATTAGCGGAGGCCCATTCGTGAGTAAAGGGTAAGAGAGGAATAAAATCCTCTCCACCGACGTTTAGTTCGCCTAAACGACCATCGCGACGTTGATTTTGCCGAGTTGGATCACCGCCTGCGTACGGCTGTCTACGTTGAGCTTCAATAGGATTGCTGAGACATGCGCCTTGACCGTGGCTTCCGAAACATTGAGCTCATAGGCGATCTGCTTGTTGAGCAGGCCTTCGTTCAGCATGCCGAGCACCCGGCTTTGCTGTGGTGTCAATGTCTGCAGCCGATAGATTAGATCGGCGACATCGGCATCCTGTTCCTGTCCGTCCTGATAGGACCGTGGCGTGAAGATGTCCCCGGCAAGCACCGTCTGGATACCCGCGCGGATATCGTCGATGCCGGAGGATTTGGAGATGAAGCCGGATGCACCGAGTTCGAGGGCGCGGCGGATGGTCGTGCTATCGTCGGTCGCGGAAATGACGACGATCGGAAGGCTGGCAAATTCCGCGCGAAGCGACATCAGCCCGGAAAAACCGCTTGCACCGGGCATGGCAAGGTCAAGCAACATCAGGTCGGCATCCGGGTGCAATCTTGCTTGCCTGCGCGCCGCCTCGAAGTCGCCCGCCTCGACGATCGCCTGGTCACCGTCCATGCCGCTAACGGCTTGGCGAAGGGCACCGCGAAACAGCGGATGGTCATCGGCAATGATGATTGTCTGTTCGCTCATAAAAGCCCCCTCCCAAGAGCCCTTCTGCTTGCGATATCCATATAACGCTCAGGTCTTCTGTGGAAGACCCTTGTCGTCGGGCGCATTGTCCTGGAATTGCTTTACCACACCCATGAAGCTGCGCATCATCCGTTCCATGATGGTGATGGAACGGTCGACTTCGGCGTCGGTGGGCAGTTTCGACGCGCCACCGTTTTCTGCGACGGTCTTTTCCAGTGCCGTCATACGGCGGGACAGCTGATCGAGTTCGTCGTCGTAGGCGGCACGCTCATCGGCGGCCATGCGGCAGACGAGGTTGCCGTTTTTGTCTTCGCAAAGCGACATCGCGCCGGTCTGGCGGTCGAGGCGAATGAAGTGGTCGCCGCTGCGCTCCAGCTGAAAGCGTTCCATATCCGGCTCCGTTGCCAGGCTCGTTGCGGGTAGCAGAGCCGTTGTGCCGAGAAGAATGGCCGCAAGGCCGATTGCCGTTTCCCTCACCATGTCATCCTCCAGATTTTCTGCGTCTCGGTGCAAATAATCAGATCAGGCCGTGGACATCCGCGCCACTTTTCGGCAAAGCCCTAACAAGGATGACCTTGCCGATGGGAATGATGGCCGTGACGTCTGTGGTTTACAAGATCGTGCCGGAGGCGCTCTGGCAGCAAGCCAGACAATCCGGCGTTTTTAATGGCGCTGCGATCGATTTGACCGACGGCTTCATCCATTTCTCGACGGCCAGTCAGGCAAGGGAGACCGCCGCCCGGCATTTTGCCGGAAAGGACGGTCTGCTGCTTGTGGCAGTCGACGCCGAGGTGCTTGGCGAGAAGCTGGTGTTCGAACCTTCGCGCGGCGGCGATCTCTTTCCGCATCTCTATACGCCGCTGCAGCTATCAGCCGTTCTCTGGGAGAAGCCGCTGCCGATCGGGCCAGATGGCGCGCACGTCTTTCCGGAGATGCCGGAATGATCGGCGCTTTCAAGGATATAGGCCGCCGCAGCCTATTCATGTTCGACCCGGAGACCGCGCATGGCATGTCGATCGCGGCGCTTAAGACGGGCCTCGTGCCGACCTGCCGTCTGAAAAGCGACCTGAGGCTGCGCCAGACGGTCGCGGGCCTCGATTTCCCCAATCCGGTTGGAATGGCGGCCGGCTACGACAAGAATGCCGAGGTGCCGGAAGCGCTGCTGAGGCTCGGCTTCGGATTTACCGAGATCGGCACGGTTACGCCGAAGCCGCAACCGGGCAATCCGCGCCCGCGTATTTTCCGGCTGGTCGAGGACGAGGGCGTCATCAATCGCCTCGGCTTCAACAACGAAGGTCACGAGGCGGCGTATCATCGCCTTGCAGCGATAAGGAGCCGCGGCCTGATCGGGGTCAACATCGGAGCCAACAAGGATAGCGCCGATCGTGTCGACGACTATGTCAGGGGTATTCGCTGCTTCTATTCCGTCGCTGGCTATTTCACTGCAAATATCTCCTCGCCGAACACGCCCGGCCTGCGCGACCTGCAAGCGCGCGAGAGCCTCGCTGCACTGTTGTCGGCCGTACTGTCTGCAAGGAACGAGGAAGCGCTCAAGGCCAATCGCAAGATACCAGTTTTCCTCAAGATCGCTCCCGATCTGACTGAGGAAGGCATGGACGATATTGCCGCAGAGGCGCTCGCGCATGATCTCGACGGCCTGATCGTCTCTAACACGACGCTCGGACGCGAGGGGCTGAAGGACCACCGGCAGGCGAAGGAGGCCGGCGGCCTTTCCGGCAAGCCGGTGTTCGAGAAGTCGACGGCCGTGCTTGCAAGAATGCGCAAGCGCGTCGGCGCCGCAATGCCGATCATCGGTGTTGGCGGTGTGTCGTCGGCGGAAACGGCGCTCGAGAAGATCCGCGCCGGCGCCGACCTCGTACAGCTCTATTCGAGCATGGTCTACGAGGGTCCGGGGCTGCCGGCCGCCATTCTTCGCGGCCTGTCGGCGCTTCTCGACCGGGAAGGCGTGGCCTCAATCCGCGAATTGCGCGATACTAGGCTCGATCACTGGGCAGACCGAAAGGTCTGATCGGCCCGCGGCTTGACCAGCAGCATCAGGAAGACGCCGCGAAACAACAGGAAGCCGTTGAGCGCCAGCCACAGGCCGGCATTGCCGAGCAGCGGCACGAAGACGGCGAGCGCCAATAGGTAGCCGGCGAAGGCAAGCAGCATGCGGTTTCGCATGTCGCTCGACCAGGTAGCGCCGATGAAAACGCCGTCCATCAGATAGGCAAGCGCGCCGGTAAGGCCGGTGACTGCTGCAAAAGGCAGGTAGGTTCCGGCAACCGCGCGAACATCTTCGGACGTCGTCAGCACGGCGATGATGCGCGGCCCAAGCCCAAGGAAGAATATGGTTGCGATCGTAGCGAGACTGAACGACCACAGTATGGTCAGCTTCACGCCTCGGTCAAAGGCCGGCCGGTAGCCAGCACCGATTGCCCGTCCGGTGATCTGCTCGGCGGCATTGGCCAGACCGTCAAGATAGAAGGCCGAAATCAAGACAAAGTTCATCAAGACCGCGTTGGCAGCAAGCGTGACCGCGCCGAAATACGCGCCGATGCGCGTCATCAGCGTGAAGGCTGCGAGAAGCACGAACGTGCGGATCAGAATATCGCGGTTCAGCGCAAAAAGTTCAGCCAGCCGTCCCCGGGATAGCAACTCGGATCGGGAGGGCAGCGCAGTTCCTGCAAACCCCCTGATCACGATGATCAGCCCGACGATCGCCCCAGCGGTCTCGCCGATCATCGAGCCCCAGGCGACGCCAGCAACACCCCAGCCGAGCCCAAGCCCCAGAGCGATTGCAAACACGAGATTGAGGCCATTTATCAAGGTCTGCAGCAGCAGCCCGGTGCTGCCCCGGCCGCGCCCGAGCACAAATCCGAGGATGGCATAATTGGCAAGTGCTGCCGGCCCCGCCAGCATGCGAATGGAGAAATAGGTGCCGGTCGCCTCCGCCACACCGCCTTCGGGTCCCATCAGTTTCAGGCCGAACCATAAAAGGACCGGTGATAGAACGAGGAGCGCCGCGCCGCAGGCCAGCGCCGAAATCATCGCGCGCCAGAATACGGCTTGCTGTTCGTGCAGGTCGTTGCGGCCATAGGCTTGCGCCGTCAATCCCGTTGTCGAAGAGCGCAGGAAATTGAAGCTTGCAAAGATCAGGTCGAAAAGCACCGCACCGATCGCTAGTCCGGCCAGAGGTGCGGCCTGTCCCAGCCGGCCGACCACAGCGGTGCCGGTCAGCCCAAGCAACGGCGTCGTCATGAAGGCAAGCGTCATCGGCAGGGCGATCGACAGCACCAGTCGGTGGGTCACCTCGAATGCCGGTCTGCCTTCGCGCGTCGCCGCGTGATCCATGTCGATCCTCCCATCAGGCAGGTTAAATCCGCCTCTAGCTCGAAGACAGCACCATGGACCAATAGGGCATATTGTTGGAAGAGCCATCATAGGCCAGCGCCACGCCAAGGCCGGAATAGGGGCCCAGCATGTTTTCAAGGTGATGCGGGGAATTGATCCAGGCGGTCACGACGGCGTCAGTGGAGTGTTGCCCCTCGGCAATGTTTTCTGCCGCCGGCAATCGGACGCCGTTGGCCTTTACACGGCGGCCGAAATCGTCGCCGAAGCCGATGAGATGGGCCATCTTGTGCAGGCTGGCCATCCGCCTTGCCTGATAGATGGCTGCGGTGCTCGCCGCCGGATCGATTGAAAGCGCTGATAGCCCCTTCTTGGCGCGCAACGTATTGACCAGCGGCAAGGCTGCCGCCGTCTGGTCTGAGCCTGTTGCGTTCAAGACCAGGGGTTGTTTGGTCGCGCAACTGGCCACGCCCGCCGCCAGCGAAAGTGAGGCAAGGCGCAATGCGTCGCGCCGGGTGACGAGGGTGGTTTCAAATATCATGATCAGCGGCGGTAGTTGAAGACACGAAGGATGATGTAGAGAGGGATGACGATCGACGCGCCGAGCAGCAGGTAATCGCCGAACTTGCCGAGCGCTGCAAAGCCTGAATGCCAGAGATCGAGAATGAAACGGCGGATGTTCTCCACTAGATCCCACGGCTGCCAGCCGAAGACCTTCATGACGAAACCAACGATCAGCGATGCGACGACGAGCTTGACGAGCGTCCGCGCTGGCGAATCGCCAAGGAACCTGTTCACCTGATCCGACATGCAGTCTCTCCTGTTTGCCCTGAAATAAGGGCGTCAGCCAATAGCCGCAAGCGCTTTTCCCGGCAGCAGGCGGTTCTGCCTGAAATAGGACTTGAGTTTTTTTGTGGCCGCGTCCAAACCATTGCCTCATTAAGGATCCCCATCATGCTGCCAACCCAGCTATCTTCGGGCGACGCCACCGCCGACCGCCGTGCGGACTATGCGAAAATGCTGGCTGAAAGCGGCGAGCCCGCAAGTGCGGCCGAACTGATGGAACAGGCGCTGGAAGTCGTGCCCGAATGGGCCGCGGGCTGGTTCGGTCTTGCAGACTACCGCGACAAGGCCGGAAACGCAGAAGGCGCTACCGCCGCGCTACGCCATCTGCTGGCGCTCGATTCGGACGACATGTTCGGCGCCGGTCTGAAGCTAGCCCTTCGTGGCGCCATCGATATTCCCGACCAGCCGCCGAGCCGCTACATCGAGAGGATGTTTGACGACTATGCGGAGCGCTTCGACAAATCGCTGATCGAAAAGCTCGGCTACGCTGTGCCCAGGAAATTGGCGGAATTGATCGTCGAGACACAGGGGCAGGCCGGGAATTTCAGGCTCGCCGTCGATCTTGGTTGCGGCACCGGTCTGCTGGGCACCGAGTTGACGGGCCGGGTCGACAGGCTCGAAGGCTTCGATCTCTCACAGAAGATGCTTGCCAAGGCTGGCGAAAAGCGGATTTACCAGTATCTCGCACCGGCTGACCTGTCGTTGCCGCCAGCGACTTCCAGGCTTTTTGGCGACGATCTCGCCAGCCATCGCGCCGATCTTATCGCGGCTGCGGACGTGTTCATCTATCTCGGAAATCTCGATGCGGTCTTCGCCAATGTCAGGGAGCTTGCAGCACCCGGCGCCCTCTTCGCCTTTTCCGTCGAGGACGCCCAAGAAGCAGTGGGCCCCCGGCTCGGTCCGTCGCTGCGCTATGCCCATTCGCAGGACTATATCGTTGCGACCTGCCGCAAATACGGTATGACCATCGAAAGATCTAAGCCGACCATCATGCGCATGGACGCTGGGAAACCCGTCCACGGCATCCTGTTCCTTGCACGGACTGCTGCCTGAACGACCGATTATTGCCAATTGCGAATAGGTCAGTAATCCTTACCCATCAGCTCTTGATTATGCCTTTGGCTTTCCTCAGAATTGGCGAACAGGCAAGGGGAAATGGCATGATGGGGTTAAAAAGTGCGCTGGGCGTCTGGAACACCAGCGCAACGCGGCATTCGTTTGTCGAGGATGTCCAGGGAATATTGTCTGGCAGTATTATTTCCTCGCTTGGCCTGTTCATTCTGTCGGCGGCGGGGCTTCTAACCGGCAGTACGGCTGGCATCGCGTTTCTGCTGCACTACGCCATCGGCGTGAATTTTGGCCTGGCGTTCTTCCTGGTCAACGTGCCGTTCTTCTATCTGTCGTGGAAGCAGCTCGGCCGGGCTTTCACCATCAAGACCTTTATTGCGATTGCGCTGACATCGCTCATGGCCAACCTTCAGCCCAGGCTCCTCGAGATTGCCAGGATCGAACCGGTCTGGTCGGCGATCCTTGGCGGCTCGTTGCTGGGCTATGGCCTGCTGGCCCTTTATCGCCACCGTGCGAGCCTCGGCGGCGTCGGCATATTGGGCATCTATCTGCAGGGGCGCTTCGGCATAAGGGCCGGGCTGGTCCAGCTCGTGGTCGACATGTTCGTTCTGGTCATCGCCGTCGCGGTCACCACGCGCTATGTCGTCCTGTGCTCCATCCTTGGCGCGGTCGTGCTCAACCTGTTCGTGGCCATCAACCATCGCTCGGACCGCTATATCGCGCTCTGATCTATAGCATCAGGGCTTGCGCGGCTCTTTCTCGGATTCGAGCATCGCAGCCTGGTGATACCAGCTGTCGGTGTCGCAGACGTTCACCGGCTTGGGCTCGGCTGGGAACTTGCGGTCTTTGAGGGCGAAGTTCGCGCGCCCTCCTACAGGAAATTGATAGATCTTCGCGCTGTCGCGGTGGGTCGTCGCCATCTGGACGTCTCTCTCTTTTTCTCCCCAAGCATTGCCGCTGCAGGGAATGGTCAGACTATAACATGGTTCGCACAGGATTTGCTCCATTTGCTCAAAAAAAATGCAAAACGTTGAAAATATAGGCATATCGACCGTTTCTGGCTGTCGATAAGAGATTTTTAAGGATGCAATTCGGCTCCGCGTACATTTTGTCGCACCGCAGCAGATTCGACGTCTTCCCGTTCCAAATATCGAGGTTTGCTCGAGTGTAATGCGTCAGGGCTATTGCCTGGCGGGCGGCCATGGTACCGCGATTGCGGCAGCGAAACCCCATCCCATTCATCGACTACGCTTGTGCCGAGAACGCCGCGGCTCGGTTTGGCATGTCAAATGCATGTCACACTGCAGCCGTTGGTGGCCGAAATATTTCTGGCGGATACGCTTGAGATTTTTCTACCTGCTTCGCATGATCAACCTATTACGAGGTGCGTAATGACAAAATATAAGCTCGAGTACATCTGGCTCGACGGATACACGCCGGTTCCGAATCTTCGCGGCAAGACGCAGGTCAAGGAATTCTCCGAATTCCCGACACTCGAAGAACTGCCGCTCTGGGGCTTCGATGGTTCTTCCACGATGCAGGCAGAAGGCCGCAGCTCCGATTGCGTGCTGAAGCCCGTTGCTGCTTATCCTGACCCGGCGCGCACGAACGGCGTTCTGGTCATGTGCGAAGTCATGATGCCGGATGGTGTCACGCCGCACGCCACGAACGCACGCGCCACGATCCTCGATGACGAAGGCACCTGGTTCGGCTTCGAACAGGAATACTTCTTCTACCAGAACGGCCGTCCGCTCGGCTTCCCGGAACAGGGCTACCCGGCTCCGCAGGGTCCGTACTACACCGGCGTCGGCTATTCGAACGTTGGCGACGTCGCTCGCGAAATCGTCGAAGAGCACCTCGACCTCTGCCTCGCAGCCGGCATCAACCACGAAGGCATCAACGCCGAAGTGGCAAAGGGCCAGTGGGAATTCCAGATCTTCGGCAAGGGCTCCAAGAAAGCCGCCGACGAAATCTGGATGGCCCGCTACCTGCTGCAGCGCCTCACGGAAAAGTACGGCATCGACATCGAGTATCATTGCAAGCCGCTCGGCGATACCGACTGGAACGGCTCGGGCATGCATTGCAACTTCTCAACCAAGTACATGCGCGAAGTTGGCGGCAAGGCCTATTTCGAAGCGCTCATGGCTGCCTTCGACAAGAACCTGCTGGATCACATCGCTGTTTACGGCCCTGACAACGACAAGCGTCTGACCGGCAAGCACGAAACGGCTCCGTGGAACAAGTTCAGCTACGGCGTTGCCGACCGCGGCGCTTCAATCCGGGTGCCGCATTCGTTCATCAAGAACGACTACAAGGGCTACCTCGAAGACCGCCGCCCGAATTCTCAGGGCGACCCCTACCAGATCGCTTCGCAGGTTCTGAAGACGATCTCGGAAGTCTCGATCGACAGCATTTCGGCAGCAGCCTAAGCATTTTTCATGGCGTCAACCCAACCGGTTGACGCCATGATTCTTTGTTGGCGAGCTCGCGAGCTCCTTCTCAGGCTTCCTTAAAAATTCGTGAGACCTGTTGACAACAACTGCATCATCACGGCACTTTCACGAAAGGTTTACGAGTAGGCAGGCAGGCCAAGCCATCGATTTAGATGGTTTCGACCGCAACTGACCTCACCGCCAGGCAACGTCCTGGCGTCCTTTGTTGCGACGACCAAGTCGTCACAAAAGGGCAACCGATCCAAGGTACGTAGGGCCCAAAGGGTCGACGTTACCCTGCAGCAAAATCGGGTAATGAGGGCAACGATGTCGAATAGTGAAGAACGCCTGTTGAAAGATATCAAGAATGCGACCGGATTTCACGGAACGGTCTATCCCTTGCGTCTTGCAGACAAGCAAACCGCCGGCAAGCTCGTTGCCGAGGGAAGAATTGTCGAGGCCGCAGGATCGTGGGGCACTACGATGTGCATCGGCTATCGGCTGAAGCACTGCTGACCGGGCGGCCAAGCCCCTTCATCTGATATCCGGGCCTGGCCTTATTCAAGGAATTCCGTCGGAACGCGCAAAGCTGTCTAGCAGGCTAAGCGCACGTATGGTCGCGCTTTCGTCAAGCGGCCTTTGCAGTCTTATCGACGGGATGCTGCGACCTGAAGCCGACGGCGAGGCGATTCCAGATGTTGATCGCGCCGATGGTCACTGTGATCTTCATCATCTCCTCTTCCGAAAAATGCGCCTTCAGCGTTTCGAAGTCGCTATCCGGAATGCCGGTCTGGGCGATGTTGGTCACGGCATCGACCCACCCAAGCAGCGCACGCTCGCGAGCGTCATAGACGGGCGATTCCCACCAGACGCACATCAGGTTGATCCACTGTTCGCTAAGCCCATCATGGCGTGCTTCCTTGACGTGCATGTCAACACAGTAGGCGCAGCCATTGATCTGCGAGGCACGAAGCTTGATCAGATGGATGAACCGGCGCTCCAATCCGGAGGTCTGCACAAATTGTTCAAGCGCGTAGACCGGCTTCAGCGCTGCCGGCGAGGCTTTCATGATATCGAGGCGAGGATGCATGGTGTTTTCTCCTTGTTTGCAACGTTCAGCGAACTGCCTTGCGTTCATGAATGTCGAGGAAGGCGCAGCCTCTTGCTGCGATCGTCCCGTCGTCGAGCGCCGTCAACTCGGTAATAAGATCGGCGACGCTCGTCTTCGCCAGTTCCGCCCTGTAGACCCGCTCGGCGCGCAGCATGGCAGCCGAGATGTTGCAAGGCTTGGCAAAGAAGCGGTCCGGCACGGGGTTGGGGCCACGCTGCCGGATTTCGTTGCACCTGAAGGCGGGCGCCGGACCTTCGACGGCAAGCACGATGTCGAGCAGCGATATTGCCGCCGGTGCTTTCGCCAGCCGATAGCCACCCTTCGGTCCCGGCAGGGTTTCAAGTATGCCCGCGCCGGACAGCGCCTGCAGATGCTTCAGGAGATAGCTCACGGAGACCCCGTGGAACTCGGCGATCGCAGCTGCCGACAGTACGCCGCCGTCGGACAGCCCCGCGAGCATGGCGACGCTGTGTATGGCCTGCTCAACTCCATCTCCGAGTTTCAATGGACTGTCTCCTCAATTCGTGGATAAAATATATCCACGATTCTTATTGCTGTCAACGCACTTCTTTTTCGCTCGATTTCCGTTACCTCTTGGGGCGTGGATCAGACCGATGCCGACAGCCTCGCCGCCTTGCCTGCACCCTTTGTCCGATGGTTTGCGGAAAGGGGCTGGCAGCCCCGCGCCCATCAGCTCGAATTGCTGGCTCGTGCCGAGGCGGGAGAGAGCACGCTGCTGATTGCGCCCACCGGTGCCGGCAAGACGCTCGCCGGCTTTCTGCCGTCGTTGACGGATCTCACTCGTCGCGGAAAGGTTCCGCCCGGCTCCGCCTTTACCGGCATCCACACGCTCTACGTCTCGCCCCTGAAGGCGCTTGCCGTCGATATCGAGCGAAACCTCATCAAACCGGTCACTGAAATGGGCCTACCAGTGACGGTCGAAAGCCGGACGGGCGATACGCCGAACGCCAAACGCCAACGCCAGAAGCTCTCGCCACCCGATATCCTTTTGACAACGCCGGAGCAGGTGGCGTTGCTGCTCGCCAACAAGGAAGCGGAGCGCTTCTTCAAGAATCTCAGGTATATCGTGCTCGACGAGCTGCATTCGCTGGTCAGCTCAAAGCGCGGCCACATGTTGTCGCTTGGTTTGGCCCGGCTACGCCGCCTTGCGCCGCGTCTCCAGACGATCGGTCTTTCTGCGACGGTTGCCGAGCCGATGGAGCTGCAGAAATGGCTGGTCGCCCAATCCGCGGACAGTGACGCCCATGCCGGCCTCGTCACCGTGGAGGGCGGCGCCAAGCCTGAGATTGCCATCCTTCAGACCGAAAACCACATCCCATGGGCCGGTCATTCCGCCAGATACGCCATTCCCGACATCTACAAGCAGCTGCTCGTTCACCGCACGACGCTGCTTTTCGTCAATACACGCAGCCAGGCGGAAATGCTTTTCCAGGAACTCTGGAACGTCAACGACGACAATCTGCCCATCGCGCTCCACCACGGGTCTCTTGATGTCGGCCAGCGCCGCAAGGTCGAGGCGGCGATGGCGGCAAACAGGCTGCGTGCGGTCGTCGCAACGTCCACCCTCGATCTCGGCATCGACTGGGGCGATGTCGATCTCGTCGTCCATGTCGGCGCGCCGAAGGGTGCCTCCCGGCTGGCCCAGCGGATCGGCCGTGCCAATCACCGGATGGACGAACCGTCCAAGGCAATCCTTGTCCCCGCCAATCGCTTCGAGGTGATGGAATGCCAGGCGGCACTCGATGCCAACTATATCGGCGCGCAGGATACGCCGCCCGTCGGCGTCGGCACGCTGGATGTGCTCGCCCAGCATGTGCTCGGCATGGCCTGCGCCGAGCCGTTCGATCCGCTGCAGCTCTATGACGAGATTGTCAGCGCGTCCCCTTACGCCGATCTTTCCTGGGAGACGTTCGAGCGCATCGTCGATTTCGTCGCCACGGGCGGCTATGCGCTGCGCATCTATGAGCGCTATGCCCGCATCCGCAAGACCGCGGAAGGCCGCTGGCGTGTCTCCAATCCCGCGGTCGCGCAGCAGTATCGCTTGAACCTCGGTACCATCGTCGAAGCCCCGATGCTGAATATTCGCATGGTGAAGCGCGGCCCCGGCGGCAGGATCGGCCGGGGCGGCGCGGCGCTTGGCAAGGTCGAGGAGTATTTCACCGAACAACTTTCGCCGGGCGACACGTTCATCTTCTCGGGCAAGGTTCTGCGTTTCGAAGGGATCCGCGAAAACGAATGTCTGGCAAGCCAGGCCTATTCGAATGACCCGAAAATCCCCTCCTATGCCGGCGGCAAGTTTCCGCTGTCCACATATCTTGCCGACCAGGTGCGCTCCATGCTCGCCGATCCAGGCCGATGGCATCGTCTGCCGAATCAGGTGCGGGACTGGCTGGAGCTGCAGAAGGAGAAGTCGATGGTGCCGAGGCGCGACGAACTCCTGATCGAGACATTCCCGCGCGGCAGCAAGGCCTACATGGTTGTATATCCCTTCGAAGGGCGGCTCGCGCATCAGACGCTCGGCATGTTGCTGACCCGCCGGCTGGAGCGGGCAGGGGCAAAGCCGCTCGGCTTCGTTGCGACGGATTATTCGCTGGGGATCTGGGGCCTTGAGGACATGGGCCTGATGATCGAGAACGGTCGTCTCAGCCTCTCCGACCTCTTCGACGAGGACATGCTCGGAGACGACCTCGAAGCCTGGCTCGGCGAATCCTTCCTGTTGAAACGCACGTTCCGCAATTGCGCCGTCATTGCAGGCTTGATCGAGCGCCGCCATCCGGGCAAAGAAAAGTCCGGCCGGCAGGTGACGGTGTCGGCCGATCTGATCTATGACGTGCTGCGCAGCCACGAGCCAGACCATATCCTGTTGCAGGCGACGCGCCAGGACGCGGCGTCAGGGCTTTTGGACATCGGCCGGCTTGGCGATATGTTAAGGCGAATCAAGGGTCACATTACCCACCGGCCGCTCGGGCATATTTCGCCGCTCGCTGTGCCGGTGATGCTGGAAATCGGCCGCGAAGCGGTACCTGGCGAGGCCCATGATACACTGTTGGCGGAAGCCGCGGACGATCTGATCCGCGAGGCACTGAGCTGATGACGAGCGAGGAAGGGACGGCAGACCTGATGAACCGGCTGGCGCTTGTGCGAGAGATGAATGGCCTCGTCCCTGCCGCCGGGGTCGAAACTCTTGTTCACGGCATTGCCGCAGTCTGCGATCCGTTCGGCTCGCTCTACCTGCCTGATACCGGTATTCTCGTGGTTTCCGATCTGCATTTGGAAAAAGGCGCGGCATTCGCCCGGCGCGGCATGATGCTGCCGCCCTACGACACGCTGGCGACGCTGACAGTGCTTGCGGCCGTCGTTGCGCGCTACGACCCGAAGCTGGTTATCTCGCTCGGCGACAATTTTCACGACCGCGTCGGCTCTGCGCATCTGCCGGATGCCTTTCGCACGCTCATCGTCACGATGGCGCGCGGCCGGGAATGGATCTGGATCAACGGCAACCATGATCCTGATGGTATCGTCGATCTTCCGGGCCGCTCGGCCGACGAAATAACCTATAACGGGCTGACCTTTCGCCACGAGCCGCGCAGCGGGCCGCAGGCAGGCGAGATCGCCGGACATCTTCACCCCTCGGCGACCGTCCGCCGCCGAGAGAAATCCATCCGCCGCCCATGCTTTGCCACCGATGGCACCCGGCTGCTGATGCCCGCCTTCGGCCTCATGAGTGGCGGCCTCGACCTCAAGCACAGGGCGATGGCCGGCCTCTTCGACCGGAGCACCCTCGTCGCCCACCTGCTCGGTCGCGATCGCATCTATTCCGTGCGGTATGGCAGTCTGAGCGCTTAAGCCGCCGCTACCGGCTCATAGCGCAAGATCACCGCGCCGGTCTTCAACGTCTTGGCTTCGAGCAGCTTCAACGGCACCTGCTTTGCTGCCGGCTTGAAATGCGGGTTGCCGCCGCCGAGAATGACCGGCGCGATGCAAAGACGGTACTCGTCGATCAATCCTGCCTTGGCAAGTATGTCTGCGAGGTCGGCGCTGCCGAAGATGAAGATCGTCCTGCCCGGCTGCTCCTTGAGCGCCTTCAATTCCGAAACGGCATCGCTGACGACGCGCGTGTTGTTCCAGTCGGCCTGCTTCATCGACCTACTAGCGACGATCTTCGAAATGCCGTTCATGTAGGCGGCGATCTCGGGCGTCTCGGTTGCCGTCGGCCAGTAGGCCGCCATGCCTTCATAGGTCTTGCGGCCGAAGACGAGCATGTCGCCCTCTTTTCCAAGTTCTGTCGCATAGTGTTCCAGCTCATCTCCCCAGGCGAGCATGTGGAAATCGATCTCCCACGGCTGTGCCCCTTCGAAATAGCCATCGAGAGTCATCAGGTTCCAGACAATAAGCTTTCTCATTTGCACTCCCTCCATTTGATCCCATATTCACACCGATAAAACTGGTTGTAAAATGCAAGTAGTTGAAAGTCAGCCAGACTGATGGCAAAATGCAACCAGTTTTTGGAGACCATGATGAACGACATTCACCGATCCGGTTGCCCGATCAATCTGACGCTGGAAGTGCTGGGAGATCGCTGGAGCCTGATTGTCATTCGCGACATCATGTTTGGAAATCAGCGGCATTTTCGCGAGCTTCTTCAAAATTCGAAGGAGGGCATTGCTTCCAACATCCTGGCCGACCGTCTCAAGCGCCTGGTCGAACGCGGGCTGCTGACGCGTACAAGCGACGCTTCGCACAAACAGAAGGCGATCTACAGCCTGACAGAAATGGCGATCGAGCTTGTTCCGCTCTTTGCCCATATGGGCGCCTGGGGTCGCAAGTATCTTGAGGCATCGCAAGATCTGAGCATCCGCGCGCAGCTGCTGGAGGAGGGCGGCCAGACGCTCTGGGACGATTTCATGGACGAATTGCGCGAAAAGCATCTCGGCAAGATCCTGCCGCCTGGCACGCCGTCGGTCCTGGGCCGGCTGACGGAGGCCTATCTTCAGGTCGTCGAGCCCAAGAAGAGCGCGTGAGGAAGAAGAGATGATCAGCTCTTGCGGAAGACGTAGCTTGCGGTCCAGCCGGTAAAGACGGCGAGCAACACGGAGAAGATGCCGTATTCGATCGGCCGTTCGTGCGCGGCATCGGTGATCGTCTGCTCGATGCCGGTCTTGATGACCCGCAGCGGCAGGGATTTCTCCGTTACGAACTTGCCGCTCTTGAACAGATAGGCGCGCACGGTGTGAACGCCGTTCGGCACGTCGGCCGGCAGTCGCAGCGATGCCTTGAACAGGCTGGAGCTGACGAAGCGCACGCCGCTCGGATCGCGCTCGTAGAGCCCGTTCGCTTCCTGTAGCCGTCGAAAGGCCTGGCGAAACTCGGTTAGATTGGCCGCGTTGCCGACGGAACCGATCGGGGTCAGGGGGATATGGTCCATGCCGATGCCGCGATCGTTGAGCTCGAGCGGGGCGGTGATGTTATCGATCGCCCGTGTGCTTGACACCGAATAGGCTTCCGGCACGCGCTCGAAGGTCATCGAGCGGGTGTTCACCCATATCCCGAAGACACGCTCCTTGCGACGCACGGTCGCATTCTCGCGTGGGCCCTCCAGCACCACGACGATGTCGTATTGGCCGATCGCCAGCAGCAGCTCGTCCGTGTTGGACAGGGCGCCGAAGATTGTCAGGTCCGCTCCGGCAAAATCGGAGGCGATGGCGATTTCACTCGTCGACGTGCCGATTTCCATCGTTTCGCGAGATGCGGTCTCGGGCTGGTCGAGCAGGACCTGCGCCTCTGCCACAAGGGGCGTCAGCATGAGGCCGGCGAAAAGGAGGAGGGCTGGGAGCTTCACCGGCCGACACCCTCCATGACGATCGAATACACATCCGTCGGCGTGACCACAAGCGCCACGGCAAGGCGCAGCCCGACGGCCAGCACCAGCAGGCCCAGCAGTGCGCGCAGCTGTTCGCCGCGCAGCTTTTGCCCGACCCTCACGCCATATTGCGCGCCGATCACGCCTGCGACCATCAGCACGAAGGCAAGTACGATATCGACGGAATAGTTGGTCGCGGCCTGCACAATCGTCGTATAGGCCGTGACGAAAATGACCTGGAACAGTGATGTTCCGACCACGACATTGGTCGGGATCCTCAGCAGGTAGATCATTGCCGGCACCAGGATGAAACCGCCACCGATACCCATCGGCGTCAATACGCCGACGAGGAAGCCAAGCCCAAGCACCGGGATGACGCTGAGATAGAGCTTCGATTTCTTGAAGCGCATCTTCAAGGGCAGGCCTTGCACCCAATTGTGGTGGCTTGGCCTGTTGGCGGAAAGCGGGGTCTTTCGCGCAACACGGCGCAGCGCAATCACGCTCTCCCACAGCATCAGCGTTCCGACTGTGCCAAGCAGCACGACATAGAGCAGCGAGATGATGAGGTCGACCTGGCCGACGCGGCGCAGAAGCACGAATATCCAAAGACCAAGCGTGGCGCCGGCAAGGCCCCCGGCAAGCAATATCGAACCGAGCTTCAGGTCGAGCGAACCGCGCCGGAAATGCGAGATGGCTCCTGATACGGAGGAGGCAACGACCTGGTTGGAGCCGGTTGCGACCGCGACGATCGGAGGGATGTTGTAGAAGATCAGCAGCGGGGTGATCAGGAAGCCGCCGCCCACGCCGAACATGCCCGAGAGGAAGCCGACGGCCGCGCCCATGCCGAGAATAATCAGGATGTTTACCGACAGTTCGGCTATCGGCAGGTAAATCGTCACAGCTGGCCCCAGTTATGCGCGTTTGCGATCCGGCCGGATTGCTTGTCAGGCCGGCTTGGCGCTTTGAATAGTTCCCCTTGTCGCCCGGCACCATAAAGCCAAATCATTGCCAGAGCCTTTAGGAGACTTCGGCCTGCCGCCGGCCAAGTCAATTGCGTCGTTGGATTATTCGCCGTTTTTGCCGACCTGTGATGCATAGGCCACTCGCAAGGCGGATATAGGGCTCACCAATCAGAAAAAGGCCCGGCGGGATATCTCCGCGCCGGGCCTTGCCTGGAATTGGAGTATCGGCCCTCAGCCCTGCTTGTTGCGCGCCAGCAACTGCTTGACGACCTGGTCGCTAACCTTGCCGTCCGGCTCGAGACCGACCGACTTCTGGAAACTCTTGAGGGCAGTCACTGTCTTTGCACCCATGCTGCCGTCGGGTGGGCCTGCGTCGAAGCCGTTATTGTTGAGTATGGCCTGGATGTTGCGGATCGCCTTCTTCATGTCGATCGAGCCGGTATGAACGCTCTTGCCGCCCCATTCGTCGGGAATGTCAACGCTGTTGGCCTTTGGATCGAGCGGCTGCGGCTTCCAGAGGTCGACCTGGGTGCGGGCGGTGGCGAGCTGGTCCGGCTTCATCGATTTTGCGACGTCGTCGCGCTTCTGCGCCGCGTCCTTGTCGCCGCTCTTAGCCGCAATTGCGAACCATTTGTAGGATTCGCCGAGATCCTGCTTCACGCCGTTACCGCGGGCATAAAGAATGGCCAGGTTGAACTGGCTGTCCGAGACCCCGAAGTCGGCAGCCTTGATGAACCAGTTCGCTGCTGTCGGATAATCCTGCGGACCGACGGCGCCGGAGGCAAAAAGGACCGCCAGATTGTGCATGGCGCTGGCATTGCCCTGGTCGGAAGCCTGCTGGTAGTACTGCTTGGCCTTTGTAAGGTCGCGGTCGACCCCGTTGCCCTTCTCATACATGCTCGCAAGACGATATTGCGCCGGTGCGAGCCCCTTGTCGGCTGCCATCTGGTACCAGCTTGCCGCCTGCTTCAGGTCGGTCGGCACGCCGTGCCCATCGGTGAACATCGCGCCGATCTGGAAAAGCGCCAGCGCATCGCCCTTGCGCGCTGCGTCGGCAAGCGAAGGCGGCTGAATCGTATCGGGAACCGCAATCCCCCGTGCCTGAGGCGGCGCCGGCGTTTCCGGCGCAACCGTCGTGCCGCTTGTGGCGGCAACGTCGGTCTGGGCAAGGGCTGGGGCATCCGAAGACGAGCCCGGTGTTGCGACGGGCGTCAGTTTTCCGGCCGTAGAAGCGTCGCTGGAAGGCGCTGCCGCCGCCAACAGCTCGCTGCCGGTCGTCGGTGTAGCTGCAGGCGCCGATAACGGCTCGGTTGCCGCATCTGCTGGCGCCGGTTCCTTGGCTTCAGCGGCTACGACAGGCGTCGATTTTTGCTCGGTCGAAGGCACGACGGAGGGCTGATTGTCGGTAGTCGGGCTGCTCATCGACACGTCGGCCGGTGGCGGTGCCTTCTGGCCGTGGGTCAGGGTGTGGACCAGCGGATAGGCCATAATCGCCAGAAGGGCTGCGCCGACGGCAAGCAGGATCGGCCGGCGGAAGCGCGAAAAGGTGCTGGCGCCCGTTTTTCCGTGATCTCGAGGAGCCGACGGAACCCGCTGGGTCTGGTCGACCTCAAGCGCCGCAGCCTGGGCAGCGCGGCGGGCGGCGGCGATATAGTCGGCGCGTTCGTTGTCGCTCTGAGGCTTCGGAGTGCCGCTGCGAGCTGCCGTCTGGCTAGCCCGGACACGTTCGAGGATCTTCTTGATATCGGGTGCGCCGGAGCCTGGCTCCAGCGGTTGGTTGTCTTCCTCGTGCGGCATGACGTCGACGGGATCGATCGACGGCGCAGGATCGATGACGGACCGGCCGACCGGCACTGGGGCCTCGACCTTGCGCGTCTGGCGGAAGCGCTTGCCCAGGCTTGCAAACAGGCTGGTCTTGCCGACTTCCTTGCTGACGGTTGCCTTGATCTCTGCCTTTGCCGCCGCGTCAAGCGGCTCGCCGGTGATCTCCGGTTCGTCAGCTCGTGGTGCCTCGACGAGGGGGGACGTGCGGATCACAGGTGCGGGCTTGGCCTGTGCCGTCGCACTACGTGGCGCCGGCGCATCGGCATATTCGAGCGGTTCGACCTTGTATTCGGCTGCCGGCATGCGCGGTGCGGGCCCGCGCACCTCCATGTGGTCCAGCCTGTTGGCGATCTGTACCAGCGTATCGTGCAGCGCTTCGAAAGTCCGATGAGTGCGCTCGTCACTGCTGCGGCTGATGTCTTCCAGATGGCGCAGGTCGCTTGCAAGCGCCGTCAATGCCGAGAGTTCGCCTTCGCCTGCGGTACCGCTCATCGCGCCGTTGCGCGAATAGGCCTGCACCACGGCTTCGGCGGCCTGACGGGCAGCCTCGATGACATATTCGTCATTGGTCGTCATATAGTCCTCGATCGCGCTCATGCGGCGATCGAATTCGACCGGAAAGGTGTCGATACCGCCGCGAGGCTCGCTCATCAACAATGACAGATGGGAAATCTGGTCTTCGAGATTGCGCATCGCCTGCGTGTCGGTCGGCGGAGCCGCCGTGCTTTCCTGAAGCCTGGCGGCAATGTCGGCCAGCCGGCCCTCTATACGCTTCATCGCACCGTCATCGATTGTCGGCGCGGCGACAGATGCCGGCGGATGGAAGTCGATCTCGTCGATCCGACGGGCAAGATATTCCAGCCGCTCCGCCAGGACATCGTTGACCGAGCCTTGGTCGAGCGCGTCGATCTTGCGGGAGATATCGGAGAGATAGCCGGTCAGCTCGGGTTGCGGTGTTGCAACCTTCTGCGACCGCTCCATAAGGAGAGAAAGCTGCTCGAGGCGCTCCTCCAGCTTGGCGGCGGCCTCGGCGTGTGACATTTCCTCGATGCGCTGGGTCAACGCCTCGATCCGGCTTGCAAGATCTTCCGTCGGCTGCTGGCGGCGCTGTGCCTCGCTGCTCATGAGGTCGATCTGCTCGGCAAGGCCGCTAAGCCGCCCTTCCAGACGTTGTGCCAGCATGGGGTCGGCAGTGCCTGCTGCTGTGCGGCCGTTTGCAACGATAGCGCGGCTGATCTCGTCCAGTCGCGTGTCGAGCGATGAAAACTGTTCGATCATAGCCCGGTCATGCGGCTGGATCAGATCGCTGAACTGCTCCATCGCGGTGGCGATCGCGATCAGCTTTCCTTCGAGCGCTTGCACGACTGGGCTTTCGCCCATGCCGCCGAGTTGGCGCTTCATGTCGTCGAGACGGTAGGCCAGCGAGACGAGTTCTTCCTGCAGGTCCGTGGTATCGATCGCGTGCAGCCGTTCCTCGAGGCCATCCCAGCGACTTTCCATGCCGCGCACGGTCTGCTCGCGGGCAAGCCCATCCATCAGCGACCGCAGTTCCTCGAACTCCACTTTGAGATCAGACGTCCCCGGTCGCGCGGTGTGGGCGCCGAGCTGGTTAATGCTGTCGGCCAGGCGCGCCATATCCTCGCGAACGTCTTCCGCGAAGTTGCGATCTTCGGCATTCGTCTTGATGTTGCGGATCTCTGCCCGCACAGCGCTCATTTCGTGGGCGACGCCCTCGGCAATGTCCTGCTTCAGGTCATGTCGAAGGCTGATCAGCGCTTGAGCAATCTCGGTCATGGCATCGCTTGTCGGAGCAGGGGCGCGATAAGCCGGCATAGCTGCCGACGCGTCGCTCGACCTCGCAAGAGGCGACCTTTCCTGTGTGGCGCCTTCCTCGCGACGCGCATAGCCACGCTCGCGGCTGGCCTCGAGGGCGCGCTGGCGCTGGCGGATTTCCGCAAGGGGATCGGGGCGGGCGTCCGGTTGCGAACGTGCGGGATCCAACGGCTGCTCGTGGCGGCTTCTGTCGATTGGAGCGCGCTCCGGTATCGTGGTTCGCTCCGGTAGAGGTGGCAGTGTGGAGGATATCGGCCGCTGGCGCGGGTCCCGCGCGCTGGCCGATGATCCCATCAGCCCTTCGATCCGGGCCTCCAGGCCCTCGATCGTCCGGCTCAAGGCATCCAGGGAGCTCCTGTCGCTTGTGGGAGGAATTGATCGCGATCCGCTCATCTTCTGCTCGCTTCGACGTTTGAACCCGTGCGGGCCTTTTCCAGTCTCGCTCCGACTGCTCTGCCGCCACCAAGGCCGGAACCGTCGCGAACAACTCGAAAGCCTGAGTTTATTAGACTTCCATCGAGCTTCATGACCATAGTTGCGTTGCCCTAAACGTGGCACTTGGCCTTGGCAACGCGGATCACCACCGCTCATCCCGCACAATTCACGAAACGTGGTAAACAAGCGGTTAATTTCCGGAAATATTTTTTAACCTTTTGTTCTGTATTGCGGCGGAGAAATCCAAATTATCAATGGCGGCCAATGGGCTAGCAAAAGCCGGACGCCGCGATTTTGCTCGGCTGGCGAAAAATCGTAGATTTGGGGAGCTGGACTTGCGCTGCCTGGGCGCAAAGATGGCGATAGTTTGGAGAGGGGGAAGGAAAGGTGGACATCAGAGCATTGTTTTCCAGGGCTGCTGGCCATGCCGCTGGTTTTCGCGAGACGGTAGACGAACGCCCGCAGCGACCTTCTCGCGATTACGCCGGATCGCTGTCGGCTTTCGAGGAAGACTTGCCCCTTCACGGGGCGAGAATGGAGCAGGTTCTCGATGAGCTGGTGGCGAAGGCGGAACCGGGATTGCATATGACCACAAGCCCTCGCTTCTTCGCCTGGGTCATGGGCGGCTCGCATCCGATGGGCGTTGCTGCAGACATGTTGACGTCGGCCTGGGGCCAGAATGCTGGCAATCACGCCGCAGCACCTTCGGCGGCGGCTGTGGAAGCTGTGGCCGCCCGATGGTTGCTCGAACTCCTGCATTTGCCGCCGGAAAGTTCGGTTGGTTTCGTCACCGGCGCGACGGTCGCCAATTTTACTTGCCTCGCGGCCGCACGCGGGGCGGTCCTGCGCGAGAAAGGCTGGGACGCAGACGCGCGGGGCCTCTTCGGCGCGCCTCCGATCTCGGTCCTGATCGGAGACGATGCCCATACGACGGTGTTTTCCGCCTTGCAGTTCCTCGGCTTCGGACATGATCGTGTCGTACGGGTCGAGACCGATCGAGCGGGACGAATCTCACGTGATGGGTTTGCGCGCGCTTTGGCATCCGCTGAAGCGCCGATGATCGTCATATTGCAGGCAGGTCAGATCAACACCGGCGCATGCGATGACTTTGCGACCCTCGTCCCCTTGGCAAAACGATCAGGGGCGTGGGTTCATGTCGATGGGGCCTTCGGCCTGTGGGCGCAGGCCTCGCCGCGCATGGGCCGGCAAACGGCGGGGGTTGAGCTTGCCGACAGCTGGGCGACCGACGGCCATAAATGGCTCCAGACCCCCTATGATAGCGGCTATGCGATCGTCCGCGATGAAGTGGCACATCGCCGGGCGATGACGATCGTTGCCAGCTATTTACCTCCAGTTTCGCAGGGCGAGCGCGATCCTTCCCACTATGTTCCGGAGCTCTCGCGGCGCGCGAGAGGTTTTGCGACTTGGGCGATGCTTAAGCATCTGGGACAAGACGGCGTAATCGCCCTTGTCGACCAGGCCTGCTCTGCTGCCACCCTGATCGCGGAGAGACTTGTCCGCGAGCCGGGCATCGCAGTCTTGAACGAGGTCGCGCTTAATCAGGTCATTATCCGTTTCGGCGCCGGTACTGAAAAATCGGTGGCGGATGCGCTAACGCAGCAGACGATCCGCGCCTTGCAGGAGGAAGGCGCACTCTTTGCTGGCGGCGCGATCTGGCGTGGCGACCAGATCATGCGGCTCTCGGTCAGCAATTTCCAGACCGACCCAGGCCAGGCAGAACGCGCGGCGCTGGCAATCATCGAGACCTATCGGACCGTTTGTTCACGCCACGCCATGTAAAAGAGGGCCGCGCGGCGCCGGTCGCCAAGTCCGCCGCGCGCGCAACGCAGACCCAATTTTATCCACATCATGCAATATTGACGTTTACGCGCACGTCAATATTTTATATAACTCCGCTCCGAGCCGGATCGAGTTATCCGGTCGCCCGCGTTTTGGAGGAATTTGAACGATGGCAGTCTATAAGGCACCGGTGAATGACACGCTCTTCGTCCTCAACGATGTGCTCGGCCTCGAGCGTTACAACAATCTTCCCGGTTTTGCGGACGCGACACCCGATATGATCGAGGCGATCCTCGGCGAGGCGGCCAAGCTTGCCGAAGAGATCCTCCTGCCGCTCAATTATTCCGGAGATCAGGAAGGCTGCGTGCGCCACGCCGATGCCTCGGTAACGACCCCGAAGGGATTCAAGGACGGCTATAGAGCCTATCGCGATGGCGGCTGGATTGGTCTTGCGGTGCCCGAGCAATTTGGCGGGCAGGGACTGCCCTATACACTGCACGTCGCCGTCGGCGAATATACATCGGCGGCCAACATGTCGCTGATGATGTATTCGGGCCTGACCCAGGGCGCGATTGCCGCGATCATCGTCCACGGCTCCGGGGAGCAGAAGGCGACTTACCTGCCCAGGATGGTCGAAGGGACGTGGTCTGGCACGATGAACCTGACCGAGCCGCATTGCGGCACCGACCTCGGCCTGCTGCGCACCAAGGCGATTGCGCAGGCGGATGGCAGCTACAGGCTCTCCGGGCAGAAGATCTTCATCTCCGCTGGCGAGCATGATCTGACCGATAATATCATCCATCTGGTGCTTGCACGGATTGAGGGTGCGCCGGAAGGAACCAAGGGCCTCTCGCTGTTCATCGTTCCGAAGTTCCTCATCAAGGAAGACGGGTCGCTGGGCGCGCGCAATGGCGTTACCTGTGGCGCGATCGAGCACAAGATGGGCATCCACGCCAATGCTACCTGTGTGCTGAACTACGATGACGCCACGGGCTTTCTGATCGGTGCGGAGAACCGTGGGCTCAATGCCATGTTCGTGATGATGAACGAGGCCCGCCTCAGTGTCGGGCTTCAGGGCATAGCAGTCGCCGAGATTTCCTATCAAAACGCCGCCGCTTATGCCCGCGATCGCCTCCAGGGTCGCTCGCTCACCGGCGCCAAGGCCCCGGATAAGAAGGCCGATCCGATCATCGTTCATCCCGACATCCGCCGTACGCTGATGACCATCCGTTCTTTCAACGAGGCCGGTCGCGCCTTCATGCTCTGGACCGCGCTGAAATCCGATATCGCGCACCGGGCTGCAGACGAGCGCGAGCGGCAAACCGCCGACGACATCCTCGGCCTGGTAACGCCGATCCTGAAGGGCGTCATGTCCGACAAGGGCTTTGAACACGCCGTTATGGCCCAGCAGGTCTTCGGCGGCCACGGCTACATCGAAGAGCATGGCATGAGCCAGTACGTCCGCGATGCCCGCATCACCATGATCTACGAAGGCGCAAACGGCATTCAGGCGCTCGATCTCGTCGGACGCAAGCTGGGGCTGAACGGCGGTCGCGCTGTCATGGCACTTTTCAAGGAGATCGGCGATTTCTGCGAGGAAAACCGCGCCGACGAGACCTTGGGCTTTTTCACCAAACACCTGAAAAAAGGCTTGAACGATGCCCAGGCCTCGACCATGTGGTTCATGCAGAACGCCATGGCAAAACCCGACAATGCCGGTGCCGGCTCGACCGATTACATGCACCTGTTGGGCCTCGTCGTCCTCGGCTATATGTGGGCCAGGATGGCAAAAGCGGCAAAGGATGGACTTGCGGCCGGAGACGGGGCCCGCAAAGATTTCCTCAGGAATAAGCTTGTCACGGCAAAGTTCTATATGGAGCGCATCATGCCGGAAACGGCGCTGCGCAAGACGAGGATCGAGGTTGGCGCTGATGCGATGATGGAACTGGCCGCGGACGCGTTTTAGTTGGAGCTCCCTCCTCTTTGTGGGGAGGGGTCTTTCTTCAAGACAGACCAAAACCCCACCCCGTCGCTGCGCCGACCCTCCCCAAGGGAGGGTGTATTCCGCGAATGCCGCGCTCGTCAGCGTGACAGCAGCGCTGAAAGTAATGAAACGTCCTACAGGGCGGTGAGAATTGAGCGGTGCGACACCGCCGACAGGGAGACCAGACTATGACCGAGGTTTTCATTTACGACCATGTGCGCACGCCGCGCGGCCGAGGCAAGAAGGATGGGTCGCTGCATGAAGTGCCGTCCGTGCGTCTGGCCGCCAAGACCCTTGAGGCGATCCGCGACCGCAACGGGCTCGACACGGCAACGGTCGACGACATCATCCTGGGCTGCGTCGACCCGGTGATGGATGCCGGCGCGGTCATCCCGAAGGCCGCCGCCTTTGAGGCCGGCTATTCGACCCGTGCGCCGGGCATTCAGATCTCCCGCTTCTGCGCCTCCGGTCTCGATGCCGTCAATTTTGGCGCTGCCAAGATCGCGCAAGGGGCGGACGACATCGTCATCGCCGGCGGCGTCGAGAGCATGTCTCGAGTCGGTCTCGGCATGTCCGGCGGTGCCTGGTTCATGGACCCTTCGGTGAATTTCCCGGCCTATTTCATGCCGCAGGGTGTGTCGGCCGATCTCATCGCCACAAAATACGGCTTCTCGCGCACCGATGTCGATGCCTATGCCGTCGAGAGTCAGAAGCGCGCGGCCCATGCCTGGGCAAGCGGCTGGTTCGACAAATCGGTGATCCCTGTCAAGGATCAAAATGGCCTGACGATTCTCGCCAAGGACGAGCACATGCGACCTGGCACCGACATGCAGGCGCTCGGCGCGCTCAATCCGTCCTTCCAGATGCCAGGCGAGATGGGCGGCTTCGAAGCCGTCGGTATCCAGGCGCACCCGGAAATCGAGCGCATCACCTATGTCCACCACGCCGGCAATTCCTCCGGTATCGTCGATGGCGCGGCGGTAGTGCTGCTCGGCTCAAAGGCTGGCGGCCAAAGCATGGGCCTGAAGCCGCGCGGCCGCATCCGCGCCTTTGCCAATATCGGTTCCGATCCGGCGCTCATGCTGACGGGCCCGGTCGACGTCACCGAAAAGCTGCTCGCCCGAACCGGCATGTCGCTTGCCGATATCGACCTGTTCGAGCTCAACGAAGCCTTCGCTGCCGTCGTGCTGCGCTATATGCAGGCCTTCGATATTCCGCACGACAGGATCAACGTCAATGGCGGCGCCATCGCCATGGGCCATCCGCTGGGTGCCACCGGCGCGATGATCCTCGGCACGGTGCTCGACGAGCTGGAACGGCGCGATCTCAATACTGCGCTGGTAACGCTCTGCATCGGCGCCGGCATGGGTACGGCGACGGTGATAGAGAGGGTTTAAGCTCACCGCTTTCTGCCGACGCCGTGCTCACCTTTGTCATCCTGGGGCTTTTCCCGAGGATCTACAGGCCAGGCGGATGGTCGGGACAAGAGGACTGGGCCCGCCACCAAGGCAAGTTACAGATTTCACGGGAGAGGAATTCCCAAGATGACCACCTACAATAATTTCACCATCGAGACCGACGCCGACAATATCGCCCTCGTCACCTGGGACATGCCCGGCAAATCGATGAACGTCTTCACGCCAGACGTGATGGACGAGCTCGATGCCATCATCGACGCAACGGTCGCAGACGCGAGCGTCAAGGGCGTCGTCATCACCTCGGGGAAGACCTCCTTTTCCGGTGGCGCCGATCTGTCGATGATCAAGTCGATGTTCACCTTCTACAACGACGAGAAAGCCCGGGATCCGGCGACCGCTGCGCAGAAGCTGTTTGACCTCGTCGGCCGCATGACCGGGCTGTTCCGCAAGCTTGAGACATGCGGCAAGCCGTGGGTTTCGGCCATCAACGGCACTTGCATGGGCGGCGCGCTCGAAATGTCGCTTGCTTGCCACGGCCGGGTCGCATCCAATGCGAAAAGCGTCAAGATCGCGCTGCCGGAAGTCAAGGTCGGCATCTTCCCCGGTGCGGGCGGCACGCAGCGCGTGTCGCGGCTTGCCAATGCGCAGGACGCCTTGCAGATGATGACAACCGGCTCCTCGCTGTCGCCGGCACGAGCCAAGGCCATGAACCTCGTCCACCAGGTGGTGGAGCCTGATCAGTTGATCCCGGCGGCCAAGCAGATGATCAAGGACGGCCTAAAGCCGGTTGCTCCATGGGACGAAAAGGGCTTCAAGGCTCCAGGCGGCGGCATCTGGACCCCTGCCTCGGCCCAGCTCTGGCCGGCGGCGCCCGCCATTCTGCGCCGCGAAACTGCCGGCAATTATCCAGGCGCCCTGGCGATCCTCAAATGCGTCTATGAAGGGCTGCAGGTGCCGTTCGATACCGCGCTAAAGATCGAACAGCGCTATTTCACCGAGGTGCTGCAGACCACCGAAGCCTTCTCGATGATCCGCTCGCTGTTCATCTCGATGCAGGAGCTTGGCAAGGGCGCTCGCCGGCCGAAGGGCCAGCCGAAGTCGGAGCTGAAACATGTCGGCGTCGTCGGGGCCGGATTCATGGGCGCCTCGATCGCCTATGTCACCGCGGCGGCAGGCATCAAGGTCACCCTGATCGACCGCGACATGGATGCCGCGACAAAGGGAAAGGCTCATTCGGAAAGCTTGGTGAAGGAATCAATTGGTAAGGGTAGACTAACTCAAGATGAAGCGACGGCGCTGCTTGCCAATATCACTCCGTCTGCGGCTTACAATGATCTCGCGGACGCCGATCTGGTCATCGAGGCGGTGTTCGAAGACCGGGATGTCAAAAAGGCGGTGATCGAGGCAGTTGAGGCAGTCCTTCCCGAAGGCGCGATTTTCGCGTCGAATACCTCGACCCTTCCGATTACGGGTCTCGCGGAAAATTCCCGGCGCCGCGAAAATTTCATCGGCATCCACTTCTTCTCTCCCGTCGAAAAGATGATGCTGACCGAAGTCATCCTCGGCAAGGAAACCGGCGACAGGGCAATTGCAGTTGCTCTCGATTTCGTTGCCGCCGTCAAGAAGACGCCGATCGTCGTCAACGACGTCAGGGGTTTTTATGTCAATCGCTGTGTCTTCCGCTATATCCACGAAGCCTATGACATGCTGATCGAGGGCGTGCCGCCTGTCATGATCGAGAACGCCGCCAAGATGGCCGGCATGCCAGTCGGCCCGCTGTCGCTGAACGACGAGGTTGCCATCGACCTCAGCCAGAAGATCCTGAAGGCAACGGTGGCCGATCTCGGCGCTGATGCCGTCGATCCGAGGCATCTGGCGCTGATCAACAAGATGGTCGACGACCTCGATCGCCGCGGCCGCAAGAACGGCAAGGGATTTTACGACTATCCGGCGAAACCGGCCAAGAAGGCGCTTTGGCCAGGCCTGAAGGAATTCCACCCGCAGAAGCGGCCAGACGAGGTCGACGTCAAGGTACTGAAGCAGCGGCTTCTGGTGACGATCGCGCTCGAAGCCGCGCGCACGATGGAAGAGGGGATCGTGACAGATCCGCGCGAAGCCGACGTCGGCTCCATCCTCGGCTTCGGCTTTGCTCCTTATACCGGCGGCACGCTCTCCTATATCGACGGCATGGGCGTCAACGCCTTTGTTGCGCTGTGCGAAACGTTAGCAAAATCTTACGGAGCGCACTTCCTGCCGACGCCGCTGCTGAAGGACATGGCAGCCAAGAGCGAGACGTTTTACATGAGGTTCGATCCTTATGGTGGGAGGAAGGCGGCTTGAGCCCTTCTCACCCAGACAGATGCCCGAGGATATTCACCACCTTCCCCAGCGGATCACGCACGTAAAACCGGCGCACGCCCCAGGGCTCATCGGTGAGCGGATAGAGAATGGTGAAACCTGCCGCCCTTGCGGCGGCATGGACGTCGTCGACATTGTCGACCTCGATCGAAATATCAGGCACCTGGCTGCCCGAGCCGCCTTCGTGGGCGATGCTGAGCTGAGGCTTCATGCTGGTCTCGGCGCCAAAGGTGATGATCCAGCCATGGTCCATCACAACATCGAGGCCTAGCAGCGTCCCGTAGAAAGTGCGGGCCGCTTCGGGTTCGTCGGTCTTCAGATTGGCTACAATTCTAAGCACTGTCACGTTCTTATCCTCCCATTCGCCGGAACTTGAAGTGCGAGTTGACCGCCGGCGTGAAGAAAGCAGAAGGCGCTGTCGGCTTCTAGCCGCGCCTTGCGTCCTATGGTCGGGTTCAAACCAAGAGGAGACGAAGAATGACCCAATTCATCGGAAAGACAAGAAAGGAAGCCGCCATCAACGCCACCCTGCAGGCCTGGGGACGGGCGATGGGGGAGAAGCGGGCGGTAGACGCGGTGGCAGAGCTTACCGACGACGTCATCCAGTTTACGCTGGCGGCCCCATTGTCGTTCGAGGGCAAAAGCGCCGAGGGTCTGGCCGCCTGGTTCACCACCTGGGAAGGGCCAATCGCAGCAGAAGTGCGCAACGGCAGGCTTACCGCCGGGGAAGACGTTGCCTTCTGGAATGGTCTGATGCACATGACGGGCACCAAGACCGACGGCATCAAGGTCGACCTCTGGTTCCGCCAGACGCTCGGGCTCGTGAAGATCGGCGGCGCCTGGAAGATCGCACACATCCATACTTCGGTTCCCTTTGCGATGGATGGCAGCGGTTTGGCCGAGCTTGGGCTCAGGCCTTAGCCAATTTTTGGCCTCGGATGGCCTACTCAGCCGCCGCCCGCTTAAGGCTAGAGACCTGGGCCAGATAGGCGCGTAGCGCGGCCGGGCGCACCGGCTTTTGCTGCACACCGACCGCGTGCCTTTCGGCCTCGGCCCGGACTTCGGGCGAGCGGTCGGCGGTGATGAGAAGGGCTGGAAGGTCGGCCCCGAAATTCTGGCGCGCCAGACGGATCGCCTCGATCCCGGTGCCATCGCCGAGGTGATAGTCGGCGATGACGATATCGGGCGGCGCGTTCGTCCTAGACATCTCGGCAAGTGCCGCAAGGGAATCGGTTGCCGTGACATCGCAACCCCAACCGGACATCAAAAGCTGCATCCCCTCGAGGATTTTCGGCTCGTTATCGATGCAGAGGATGCGCAGGCCCTTCAGGCTCTGCATGGCTCGCTCAGTGATCGATGCGGATGGCGCCGCAGCTTCGATCGGCTGGGTCAGGTCGAGCGGCATGACGATGCGGAAATCCGTGCCCCGTCCGGGGATCGACCTGAGTTCGACGGGATGATCGAGAACACGGGCGATACGGTCGACGATCGAAAGCCCGAGCCCAAGGCCAGACGCCGTCTTTGCTCCCTCGTCGAGCCTTGCAAATTCCTTGAAGATCGTGCGGAATTTCGATGCCGGGATACCGATGCCGGAATCCATGACCTGGATGATGACGTTGTCGCCGCGCCGGCGCGCACCGATGAGGACCTTGCCGGTCAGGGTATATTTGATCGCGTTCGACACCAGGTTCTGGACGACGCGACGAAGCAGGTTGGGATCGGAGCGCACCTTGAGCGTTGTCGGCATGACCACCAGCTTCAGATGTTTTTCACGGGCGATCGGCGCAAAGTCGGTCTCGATCCGCTGAAGCAGCGAAGAGAGCGCCACCGGCCCCATGCGCGGCTTCATTGCGCCTGTGTCGAGCCGCGAGATATCGAGCACGGCGCCGAGAATTGTCTCGACCGATTCCAGCGCGGAATCGATGTTGCGGACCATGGCGCTATCGTCACTCTGCCCCAGCCTCTCGACCAGCGCCGAGGAGTAGAGCCGGGCGGCATTGAGCGGCTGGAGGATGTCGTGGCCGGCGGCTGCGAAAAACCGCGTCTTACCGATATTTGCCTCGTCGGCGGAGGCCTGCGCGTCGGCGAGTTCCCGGTTCACCCGGGTAAGCTCGGCGGTGCGCTCAGCTACGCGTTGCTCGAGCGTTTCGTTCGCCTGTTTCAGCGCCCGGTCGGCCGCGACCCGCTGGGTGCTGTCGGTCAGCGTGGCGACGAAGCCCTTGTCAGGCATGGCGTTCGAGCGCACTTCGATGATCCTGTCGCCGCTGCCAAGGACGAGGGGAAAGGGCCTGTCGAGCGTGAGGAAATGCTTGATCACCTGGGCCTGCTCGGCGGCCGCGATATCGCCCCGCTCGCTGAAGATCGCAACGATATCGGCGAGCGGAAACCCGACCTGGCCAACAGTTTCCGGCAGATCGAGAAGCTGGCGGAAACGCCGGTTCCAGATCGTCAGCCGGTTGTGGCTGTCGAACACGGCGATGCCCTGGTCCATCTGCGAGAGCGCCGTCTGCAGCATGTCCTGGTTATATTGCAGCGCCTCGCTTGCCTGATCGAGCAGCCACGCCGTGTCGGACGAAGCATCCTCCATCTTCTGCAGGATCAGCGAAAGAACCAGCCTTGCCGAGGAGGAGCCGATGGCGCTGCCGAGTAGCTGTTCGGAAAAATGGATGAGAGCGATATCCGCCGGCTGATCGTCTTCGAGCCTTCGCCCCGCCGTCCGCTCATAGGTGTTGAACGAACGCTGCATCCGTTCCTCGCCGAGATAGCGGGCGATCGCCGTTTTCAGATCTCCGACGCTGACGCGGGTCTTCCAGTCGCGGGTGGCAAATTGCGAGCGCGAGTGGCGCTTGACGAAGATGCCCGCCTGGATACGTTCCAGCGGCCGGGCGTTGCGAGTGAGCGAACCAAGGACGAAGGCAGCAGTGTTGACCAAAAGGCTGAGCACTGTCGCATTGACCAGCGGATCGGCCTCAGGGCCGGAAAAGACGCCGGCGCCCGGAAAGATGAAAGAGAGCACGGCGGACGAGACATAGGTGTAGTTCGGGCCGCCGAGGCTTGGCAGAAACAGAAGATAGGCCCAGATCAGGAAGCCCAAACTCAAGCCCAGGATCGCGCCGCGGGCATTGGCCCTTCGCCATATCAACCCGCCGAACAGCGCCGGCGCCATCTGCGCCACGGCCGCAAACGACAGCAGGCCAATCGAGGCAAGCCCGGTCGTGCTGTCGGTCGAGCGGTAGTATCCGTAGCCGAGAAGCATCACGCCGAAGATGGCTGTCCGCCTGATGTGCAGCAGCCGATGGACAAAATCCTCGCGCTGGCCGCCATTGCTCATAAGCTTACGCTTCAGGAAAACCGGCATGACGATGTCGTTGGAAATCATGATCGAGAGTGCGACCGAGGCAACGATGGCCATGGCGGTTGCGGCCGAAAAGCCACCGATGAAGGTGATCAGCGACACCAGTGGCATCCGGCCGGTGAGCGGCAGCGACAGGACGTAGAGGTCGGCATTGCCGCTCCCCCCGAAGGTCAGGACGCCGCCGATCGCGACGGGAATGACGAAGATGTTGATCGCTATGAGATAGAGCGGAAAAAGTATGCCGGCTAGCCGCAGCTCCTTGGCGCTGTGGTTCTCGACCACCGTCACATGGAATTGCCGTGGCAGCATGATGATGGCGAATGCCGAGAGCAGCGTCAGCGTGATCCATCGGCTAAGCGGCGTCTTGTATTCGAGCGCCGACATCGCCAGGCCGTTCTGAAGCGTCTTTGCCCAAAGATCGGCCGGCCCGTCGAACAGGAACCAGATGACGCAGACGCCAACCGTCAGGAACGCCACGAGCTTGACAACGGATTCCATCGCGATCGCCAGGATCAGTCCGTCCTGATGCTCGGTGGCATCGGTGTGCCGGGTGCCGAACATGGTCGCAAAGCAGGCAAGCACGACTGTGACGATCAGCGGCAGGTCGAGGAAATAGAGATTACCGCTGCCGATACCGTAGTCGGTAGGGTTGACCATGGCCGAGACGCTGGCGGAGACCGCCTTTAGTTGCAGCGCGATATAAGGAATGGCGCCAACCAGCGATATCAGCGCCACGATCATAGCAACGGTCGAGTTCTTGCCGTAGCGGGCCGCGATGAAGTCGGCGATCGAGGTCAGTTTCTCGGCTTTGGCAAGCTCGATGATCCGCCGCATGATCGGCATGCCGAGCGTGAAGACGAGGATCGGGCCGGTATAGATTCCGATGAACTCCAGCCCCTTTTGCGAGGCAAGGCCGACGCCGCCGAAATAGGTCCATGAGGTGCAATAGATTGCCAGGCTGAGCGCATAGACGACCGGCCGTCCGCTTTCCGGCAGCGTCCGCGTCCGGCGCCGGCGGTCGCCATAGCTTGCGACGGCGAAAAGCAAAAGCAGATAGCCGAAAGCCGAGGCGACAATGACCCATCCCGGAAGCATGCGTCCTCCCCGCGCGCCGTCGCAGTTGTCGCTGGAGCTTAGGTCAAATCGACCGACTTGAAAATCCGGCCTGCCCTTAGTCTTAAGTCACATATTCAAAAGGGAATAGCGGCATACGGCCACCCATAGTGGCAATTGTCTATTGAACAAAGAGGCCAAAGATGTAGCTATGAATTCAAAGGCATTTTTAATCGTAGAGCAGGGAAGGGGATTAGTGATGCTCAATGAGTTTAAGGCATTTATCGCTCGTGGCAACGTCATGGATCTTGCAGTCGGTGTGATCATCGGCGGCGCGTTCGGCGGCATTGTCAAATCTCTCGTCGATGACATCATCATGCCGGTGGTCGGCGCTGTCTTCGGCGGGTTCGACTTCTCTAACTATTTCATCGCGCTTTCGCATAACGTCAATGCGCCTTCGCTTGCCGCCGCCCGTGCCCAGGGTGCGGTCTTCGCCTATGGCAGCTTCCTGACGGTCCTGATCAACTTCCTGATCCTTGCCTGGATCATTTTCTTGATGGTCAAGGGCGTCAACACCCTGAGCGAACAGGTTAAACGCAAGGAGGAGGCCGCAAATGTAGCTGCTCCGCCGCCGGCAGACGTTGCACTCCTGACCGAAATCCGCGACCTGCTCGCCAAGCGGCCGGCCGTCTGATCATCGCTTTGGCGCTTCGAACTCGCCTCGGGTCGGAGCGCCATTCATCACCGGAATCGATCTGTCGCTCAGGCAAAGTCATGGGATTTGCCCGACGAACTGCGGTATGAATGGTCAAACCGGAGACCTTGCGTGTCGATATTGAATAGCCTCAGCCCGCGCGCGCTCGCCGCGCCAGAAAGCGGGATTGTCGAAGTCGTCAACTACGCCCGTGGCCGTGATGGCCTCCTTCCGCTTTGGGCAGGCGAAGGCGATCTGCCGACCCCCGACTTTATCAACCGTGCAGCGATTGCATCCCTTGCGGCCGGCGAGACCTTCTACACCTGGCAGCGCGGCATCCCGGAGCTTCGCCAGGCTCTCTCCGACTATTACCTGAGGCGTTTCGGCGTCTCGTTGCCGATGGAGCATTTCTATGTCACCGGCTCCGGCATGCAGGCAATCCAGCTGGCGGTTCAGGCGATTACCTCGCCCGGTGACGAGATGATCTATCTGACGCCCGCCTGGCCCAATATTTCCGCGGCACTCGAAATATCGGGCGCAAGATCCATCGGCGTGCCGCTGCGGTTCGAAAACAGCAAGTGGACGATCGACATCGAAAGGCTGGAGGCGGCCATCACGCCGAGGACGAAGGGCATATTCGTCAACACGCCCTCGAACCCCACGGGCTGGACAGCGACGCACCAGGATCTGGCAACCCTTCTTGGCCTTGCCCGCAAGCATGGCCTCT
Source organism: Rhizobium sp. 2YAF20 (assembly GCF_052114685.1). Classification (NCBI taxonomy): domain Bacteria; kingdom Pseudomonadati; phylum Pseudomonadota; class Alphaproteobacteria; order Hyphomicrobiales; family Rhizobiaceae; genus Rhizobium; species Rhizobium sp. 2YAF20. The sequence goes on from NZ_JBFRFF010000005.1 coordinate 230,323, forward strand.
GGATCATGGCCGATGAGATTTACGCGCTCTATTATTACGCCAGTGGGCGAGCGCCTTCCTTCCTCGATATCAAGGAAGCCGACGACAGGATCATCTTCGTCAACTCCTTCTCCAAGAACTGGTCGATGACCGGCTGGCGCGTCGGCTGGATCGTCGCGCCGCCGGAAACCGGGCAGGTCATGGAAAATCTGGTTCAGTATTCCACATCAGGCGTCGCGCAATTTATGCAGAAGGGCGCGGTTACAGCCCTTGATGAAGGCGATGACTTTGTCCGCTCGAACATCGAGAAGGCGACACGCTCGCGCGATATCCTCTGCGACGCGTTGATTGCGACAAACCGCGTCGAGACGTTGAAGCCGGACGGTGCGATCTACGCCTTCCTAAAGGTCGACGGCATTACCGACAGCCGCCAGGCTGCGCTCGATATCGTCGACAAGACCGGAGTAGGCCTTGCGCCCGGCACTGCGTTCGGGCCCGGCGGCGAGGCTTTCCTGCGGGCCTGCTTCCTGCGCGACCCCGCACAGATTGCCGATGCGGCACAGCGCCTCTGCGATTATATCCTCAAGCGCTGATTGTGCTTGCCAAGTCCGACGATGCCCAAGCCCGGCCTCGCGTCGGGCTTTTTCATGTCAGTAATGCCGATCGATAAAGTTTGATCGAATGGCGGAATACCTCCCTAACCATATGAACAATCTACTGCTTCTCAACGGCCCAAAAGGTGGGTTCATAATCAAATCTGAAAGAAGCTGAACTGCATATGCTTCCCGCAGAACAACTCAGGGACGCTTATAGATGGCCGTATTGGTAACAGGCGGCGCCGGTTATATCGGCAGCCACATGGTCTGGACCTTGCTAGATGCGGGTGAGGACGTGGTCGTCATCGACAGGCTTTCCACCGGCTTCCGCTGGGCCGTCGCCCCTGCTGCCCGCTTTTATCTCGGCGATGCCGCCGATGAGGCACTTCTTCAAAAAATATTCACCGAAAACGACATCGAGGCGATCATCCATTTCGCCGGTTCCGCGGTGGTTCCCACATCGATCGTCGATCCGCTTGCCTATTACGACAACAATACCGGCAAGACCCGGTCGCTGATGAGTGCCGCGATCAAGGCCGGCATCCGCCATTTCGTCTTTTCCTCGACCGCAGCTGTTTATGGTCCACAGGCCTCCTGCGACCCGGTCTCGGAGACAGCGCCGCTCCATCCCGAAACACCCTATGGGCATTCTAAACTGATGTCGGAGATGATGCTGCGTGACGTGGCTTCCGCCTACGATTTCCGCTATGTGGCGCTGCGTTATTTCAACGTCGCCGGTGCCGATGCCGAAGGCCGGGCCGGCCAGTCGACTGACGGTGCAACCCATCTGGTCAAAGTCGCGTGCGAAGCAGCGCTCGGCAAGCGCCAACAGGTGGATATCTACGGTACGGACTATCCGACCCATGACGGAACCGGCGTGCGCGACTACATCCACGTCACCGATCTCACCGAAGCACATTTGAAAGCGCTATATCGCCTGCGCGCCGGCGGTTCTTCGCTCATTGCCAATTGCGGTTATGGCATGGGCTATTCCGTCCTCGACGTTTTGAACATGGTCACGCGCGTCCACGGTCAGGCCTTCAAGATCCGGATGGCGCCGCGCCGCGTGGGGGACGCGGCAAGCGTGGTTGCGGATTCGAGCCTGGCGCGCAAGGAACTGGCCTGGACGCCAAAATACAATTGCATGGAAACCATAGTGCGTTCCGCGCTCGATTGGGAAAGCTACCTCGGCAGACGTTCGAAGCTTGATCTTGAAGCCAGCCGCAAGGCATTGGTGGCAAGCTTCTAGGCAGTGTGAATAATCCGCAGCGCTTCGAGCCAGGGCTGAGAGAAAGTGAAAATTTTATTCATGAGATAATACTAATTAGTCATATTAGAAATAACTGAAAATCAAGACTTCTGTGGTTTTTTCATTGCAAACGGAAGGAAGCCATGAAGAACTTGATTTCAGGAATGCGCCTGCAAAGGGACAACCCGAAATTCCTGTTGGCTCAGTACGATGCACTGTCGTCGCAAATTCCAATTCTCTATATCCTCCTGATCATCAATGCTTTGGCCGTTGCAATAACGCACATCAATGCAGCGCCGCTTTGGCTGGCGCTATACATCCCCGTGGCGCTCAGTGTCCTGTGCGCCATCCGTGCCGTCTGGTGGCAGCTGAACGGCAAAGGCAAGCTCAACGCCGAGCAGGCCTATCGGGTCATGCGCCGAACGATCTTTGCAGCCGGCATATTGACCTTCTGCTTTGCCGGCTGGGCAACGGCGCTCTACCAATATGGCAATGCCTACCAGCAGGGACAGATCGCATATTTCCTCGTGGTGACGGGCATTTCCTGCATCTTCTGCCTTATGCATCTGCCGGCTGCCGCGATCGTGACGACCGCGACGACCTTTTCGACGATGGTGATCGTCTTCATGTTCTCCGGCAATCCGGTTTTCCAGGCGACCGCCACGAGCGTCATATTCCTCGCCTATCCGTTCCTGCGGGTCATTCACAGCTATTTCCAGAATTTCGCCGGCCTGGTCCGGCTGACGGAAGAGCTCGGAGAAAAGCGCGCCGAGGCCGAGGAATTCAATCTTATCAATAGCCGCAATGCCCTGCAGGACCAACTGACCGGCCTTGCCAACCGCCGCAGCTTTTTTCGCGAATTGCAGCGCCAGGTGAGGGAGCGCCCGAACGAACCGCCGGTCGTCGGCCTGGTCGATCTCGATGGCTTCAAGCCTGTCAACGATGTCTTCGGACATTCCGCCGGCGACATGGTTCTGAAAGAGACAGCCATTCGCTTTGTCGGGCTGATGGGTGGCGAAGGCATGGTGTCGCGACTTGGCGGCGACGAATTCGGCATCATCTTTCCAAACGGCATGAGCCAGCAGCGTGTCAGCGATCTCGGCCAGGAGTTCTGCTCGGCGTTGCGCGTGCCTTACGAGATCCCCGGAGGATCCATCCGCATCTCCGGCTCCTGCGGCATCGTATGCCCGGAGGGTCGTGATCATTCCGCCGAGGAGCTCTACGAGAAGGCCGACTTCGCACTCTATCAGGTCAAGAGCAAGCGCAACGGCAGCGTCGAGTTCTTCTCCCAGGACCACGAGGCCATTCTCAAACAGCGCCACCTCATCGAACTCGAGCTGCAAGGCGATCAGTTTGCCAAGGAGCTTTCGCTCGAATACCAGCCGGTGATCGACCTGGCGACGGGACGGGTTGTCGGCTTTGAGGCGCTGGCCCGCTGGAACAGCATCCGTTTCGGGCGGATCAGTCCCGACGCATTTGTTCCCGCTGCCGAGCGCACCGCAATGATCGGCAAGATGACGCGGATCCTCTTTGCACAGGCCCTGGTGGGACTTGCAACCATTCCCGAGCCGCTGCGGCTTTCCTTCAATCTCTCGGCTCGCGATATTTGCGACCATGAGACTTCGATGGCTTTGCTGTCGATGGTCAACGTCTCCGGCATCGATCCGCGTCGCATAGAGTTCGAAATCACCGAGACGGCGCTATTGTCGGATTTCGATACCGCCTATGAGGTGATAGGTCTTCTTCGCGCTGCCGGCATTACCATCGCCCTCGACGATTTCGGCACCGGTTTTTCCAGCCTCAGCCATATCCACCGGCTGGAGTTCGACAAGATCAAGATCGACAAGAGCTTTGTCCTGCAGTTTGAAAAAGACGTTCGCTGCATGAACATCACGCGGTCCGTCGCAAGCCTCTGCCACAATCTCGGCATCGATGCCGTCGCCGAAGGCGTGGAAACGGCTGAGATTGCCAGCGCTCTCCATGCATGCGGCGTGCGCTTGGCGCAAGGCTATCACTTCTGCCGGCCGCTCCCGCTGTGGCAAGCCATCGAATTTGCGCTGGAGAGCCAGGCGGATACGATAGAGCGCAGTCCCCTGCGCGCGTGAGATCCACGAAGCTGCCAAAACCGTCTTAGTCTTCGCGGATCAAGCTGTGATCGCGTGTATCGCGCATGCGCAGATAAACGATCAGCGACAGGCCGATCATGATCGTCACATACCAGAAGAACCACATTTCATGACCGAGTTGCTTGAGTTTCAATGCGACCCATTCGGCGGTGCCGCCGAAGATCGTATTGGCGAGAGCATAGGGGAGCGCCACACCGAGTGCGCGGATATGCGCCGGGAAGAGTTCGGCTTTCACAACCGCGTTGATCGAGGTGTAGCCGGTAACGATCAACAGTCCTGCCAGCGACAGGGCGAAGGCGACATAGGGGCTGGTCGCCGTCGCCAGCGTCGAGAAGATGAGATAGGTGAACATCACCCCGAGAATCCCGAATCCCACCATCAACGGTTTGCGGCCGACCCGGTCGGAGAGCGCACCTGCGAGCGGCTGGACCAGCATGAACGCGAGAAGCGCAAGCGCCGTGATCTCGCTGGATGACTCCTTGCTGAAGCCGGATGTATTGACCAGGAATTTCTGCAGATAGGTGGTGTAGGCATAGAAAGCCAAGGTGCCGCCCGAGGTCAACGCCAAAACGGTAAAGGCTTCCCTTGGATAATGCATGAAAAGGATAAGGCCGCTGGACTTTTTCCCCAGATGATCCTTGGCATTTTGAAAGGACGGTGTCTCGGCAAGACCGCGTCGAATAAAGTAGACGGCAATGGCGAGGATGCCGCCGATGGCGAAGGGAATGCGCCAGCCCCATGCGCCCAACTGTTCCGGCGTGAGAATGCTCTGCAGGACAAGCAGGAGGGCTAGTGCGATCAATTGGCCGGAGATCAGCGTTACGTACTGAAAGCTCGAATAGAATCCGCGGCTCTTCTTTCCAGCCATTTCACTGAGATAGGTGGCGCTTGCACCATATTCGCCTCCGACGCTGATGCCTTGCAACAATCGGGCGAGCACCAGGGCGGTTGGGGCGAGCAAACCAATTGAACTATAACCCGGCGTGACGGCAATCAGCAGCGAGCCGAGGCACATCAACGTTACCGAGAGCGTCAGGCCAGCCTTACGGCCCTTCCTGTCGGCATAGACGCCCATGAGCCAGGCGCCGACGGGACGCATGAGGAAACCGACGGCGAAGACTGCCGCAGCGCTCAGAAGTTCTGCTGTCTGATTGCCGGAAGGGAAAAAGACCGGGGCAAAATATAGCGTGAAGGCGGTGTAGACATACCAGTCATACCACTCGACCATATTTCCCGCGGAGCCACCTATGATCGATCTCAGTCGCGTTTTCTTGTCAATGGTAAGCGCACTCTGTATCAAGTTGATTGTGTCCGTCATCAGGCGTCCCAATCCGATTTACGTGCTAAAAATTTTGGATATTTCGCGGTACTATGGATGACAAAAACACAACCTTCAAGCCGGGCTTCGTTAAATTGCAGTCAATTTGATGTGGATTAGTGCTTCCAGCCTTACCTTTGCCGGAGGCCTTAGCAATGGTATGCGTTTGTTGGTCCTTGGGGCGGATGGTTCGGATAGAGTGATCGATTTCACTGATAGTCTCAGCTCGCCAAATCGTGTTATCGCCCATCGCAATCTATTGTCGGTGAAGCGCTGGACAGATGGGCCAAAGGTGCCCATGTCCTTGCTGTAGCTGGATTCGGAGTTGGCCAATGCAAAGCCTGGATACTGACGAGATACTGGTCGGACGCAACGGTTCGGCAGGCATCATCCGGCTCAACCGGCCAAAGGCGTTGAACAGCCTGACGCTGCCAATGGTTCGCGCGATCACCAAGGCACTTGACGACTTTGCCGCCGATACCGACGTTGCCAGCGTCATTGTCATGGGCGAGGGCGAGCGGGGCCTTTGCGCCGGCGGCGATATCCGCGCGCTCTACCAGAGCGGCCGCGCGGAAAGCGGCGACGCCACCACTTTTTGGCGCGACGAATTTCAGCTGAACCACGCAATCGCCAACTATTCGAAACCCTATGTCGCGCTTATGGACGGCATAACCATGGGCGGCGGCGTCGGGCTTTCGGCCCATGGCAGCCATAGGGTCGTCACCGAGCGCACCCGGCTTGCAATGCCTGAAACCGGCATCGGTTATTTCCCCGATGTCGGCGCCACCTGGCTCCTGCCTCGCGCACCCGGCGAAACGGGAACCTGGATGGCCTTGACCGGCCTCGACATCGCTGCTTCCGACGCGATTCATGCCAATCTGGCAGATCATCATGTTCGCTCAGCGGATCTTTCGAAACTGGTCGATGCGATCGGCCGACTTCCTCGCCGGGCGTCGGGTGCCGACATCAATGCCGCCATCGCCGCTCTGGGAGAGGTGCCGGCCCCAGCACGGCTGGCAGCCAACGGTGAATTGATCGACCGCCTTTTTGCCTTCGATACGGTTGAGGAAATCGTTGATGCGCTTGAGAGCGAGCATGGGGATTTTGTCCAAACGACGCGAAGTGCCGTCGCCATGAGGTCGCCGACAAGTCTCAAGCTGACATTGAGGATGCTGCGCGCTGGGCGTAACAGCGCGAACCTTGCCGAATGCCTGGAGCGGGAGCTTGGTGCCTGCCTGCAGATCCTTCACAATCCTGATTTCTACGAGGGAATTCGCGCCGCGGTAATCGACAAGGACCGCAATCCGGCCTGGTCGCCGGCACGCCTTGCACAGGTCCATGATGCGACGATCGATCGCTTCTTTATCCCAGCGAAACCGCCGCTTTTCGAAAAACATGACGAGAAGGAACCGCAACCATGACACGGATCGCATTCATCGGCCTTGGACATATGGGTGGCCCGATGGCCGCTAACCTCGTGAAGGCCGGCCATGAGGTTGTCGGTTTCGACCTCTCGCACGAAGTGATGAAGACGGCTGAGGAGGCCGGCGTCAAACCGGCGAACGTGCTGACGGAGGCGCTCGCCGGCGCCGAGATTGTGATCACCATGCTGCGCAAGGGCTCGCAGGTGCTGACCGTCTGGAGCGACATCATCCGCTCGCCCGCCAAGGACACGCTGCTCATCGATTGCTCGACCATCGACGTCGACAGCGCCCGCAAGGCGCATGCCATGGCCAAGCAGGCCGGCTGCCTGTCGCTGGACGCCCCGGTTTCGGGCGGCACGGGCGGTGCTGCCGCCGCAACGCTCACCTTCATGGTCGGCGGATCGGAGGAGAGTTTTGCTAGGGCCAGTCCCCTGTTTCAGGCGATGGGCAAGAAGATTGTCCACTGCGGCGACGGCGGTACCGGCCAGGCCGCGAAGATCTGCAACAACATGATCCTCGGCATCTCGATGATCGGTGTCTGCGAAGCCTTTGTGCTGGGCGAAAAGCTCGGGCTTTCGCACCAGGCGCTGTTTGACGTCGCTTCGACCTCGTCGGGCCAATGCTGGTCGATCAACAGCTATTGCCCGGTCCCAGGTCCGGTTCCGGCCTCGCCGGCCAATAATTCATTCAAGCCCGGCTTTGCTGGCGAGTTGATGCTGAAGGATTTGAACCTGTCGCAGGAGGCCGGCCTTTCGGTCGGCGCGACGACACCGCTCGGCGCGGCCGCAGCACAGCTTTTCGCAATGTTCGAGAAACAGGGCAATGGAGCTCGCGATTTTTCGGCCATTATCGAGATGTTCCGCGAGCGCATCTAAGAGCGGCTCAGCGCCACATGCCACGCATGCGGGCACCCACATCGACGCGGATCTGTCGCGCCAGGGCGCTCGCTCCGGCCTCGGCTCGGACCTGCGGCCAGCCGCAGACCTCGAAGAATTGCAGCAGCGTCGCCGGAATGAAGCGGCTGCGGGACGCATAGACATGCCGGTCGCCTTGCGGGTTCTGGCCATGGGTGAAGAAGCGCTGCGGCAGCACCAGATCGAGACTGTCTTTCGCGCGCGTCATCGCGACATAAAGCAGCCGCCGTTCCTCTTCGATCTCCGCGCTGGTGCCGACGCCGAGATCGGACGGGATGCATCCGTCGACGACATTGAGCATGAATACCTTCGTCCATTCCTGCCCCTTGGCGGAATGGATGGTCGAGAGGATGAGGTAATCCTCGTCAAGAAGCGGCACGCCGGCCTGGTCGCTGGTCGCGTCCGGCGGATCGAGCGTCAGTTCGGTGAGGAATCGTTCACGCGAGGGATAACCGCCGGCGATCTGCTCCAGTTGGATCAGATCGGCCTGACGGGTGCTGGCATCCTCGTGCAGCCGGTCGAGATGCGGCTCATACCAGCGACGCACCAGGCTGATCTCGGCTGGCCACCCGGCCTTGCCGGTCTGCAGTTCCTGCAGCGTTGAGACGAAGAACGTCCAGTCTTCGCCGGTGCGGGCAGGAGTGGGGATTTCGGCGAGCGCTGCGATCGGACAGGCATCGTCGGCCATCTGGTCGAGAACGCGCTGCGCGGTGGTCGGGCCGACGCCCGGCAAAAGCTGCATCAGCCGGAAGCCGGCGACGCGATCACGCGGGTTCTGGGCGAAGCGCAGTGCCGCCAGCATGTCCTTGACATGGGCGCTGTCGAGGAATTTCAACCCGCCGAATTTGACGAAGGGAATATTGCGGCGTGTCAGCTCGATCTCCAGCGGCCCGCTGTGACCGGAGGCGCGAAAGAGCACCGCCTGCTGCTTCAGCCGCGTGCCGCCCTCGCGATTTTCGAGCACCATATCGGCGACATAGCGCGCCTGATCAGCTTCGTCCCGCACGGTCACCAGGCGCGGCCGCTCGGCTGATTGACGCTCGGTGCGCAGGTTCTTGGTGAAACGCTCGGAGGCAAGATCGATTACCGCATTGGCTGCCGCAAGGATCGGCTGCGTCGAACGGTAGTTGCGGTCGAGCGTCACGACGTTGGCTGCGGGAGAAAACGATCCTGGAAAGTCGAGGATGTTTCTGACCGTTGCTGCCCGGAAGGAATAGATCGACTGCGCGTCGTCCCCGACCACAGTGAGCCCCCGACCGCCCGGCTTCAACGCCATCAGGATCGATGATTGCAGCCGGTTGGTATCCTGGTACTCGTCGACGAGCACATGGTCGAATCGCCCGCCTATATCCTCCGCGATAAGCGGTTCATGAACCATATGGGCCCAATAGAGCAGCAGGTCGTCGTAATCGAGGACGTTCTGGACCTGCTTGGCCTCGACGTAGGCCGCAAAAAGCTCCCGCAATTGTTTTTCCCAGGCAGCACACCAGGGGAACGCGTCTCGAAGGACCTCTTCCAGCGCGGTTTCCGAATTGACGGCACGGGAATAGATCGCAAGACAGGTGCCCTTAGTGGGAAACCGACTTTCCGTCTTCGAAAATCCGAGCTCGTGGCGGGCAAGGTTCATCAGGTCGGCGCTATCTTCGCGGTCGTGAATAGTGAAGGCGGGGTCAAGCCCGATCTGCTCGGCATAATCGCGCAGCAGTCTGGCGCCGATGCCGTGGAAGGTGCCGGTCCAAGCCAGCGCGTCAGTGACGAGGCCGGCATTGGTGCCGAGAACTTGCGTGCAGATGCGCTCGACTCGACGCGCCATCTCGGAGGCTGCCCGGCGGGAAAAGGTCATGAGCAGGATGCGGCGCGGGTCTGCGCCCTTGACGATCAGATGTGCCACGCGATGGGCGAGCGTGTTGGTCTTGCCGGAGCCGGCCCCGGCGATCACCAGTAGCGGCCCGGAAACATGGCTGCCTTCGATGTCGGTGCCGTGCTCAACCGCGAGGCGTTGTTCCGGGTTGAGTTTTTCGAGATAGCCGGCGTTCATCAGGTCTCCTGCGGTGCCCGGATAGGGCCGCTGACACGCCGGCGATACCTGCGCAAAGGAATCGAAGCCTATTCGGCAGTAGCGATGTTCCATGAATGTTCCGAATCGCCGCCCGGTGTCAAGACGTCGATGGCGCTTTGCCACATCCTCATTTGGAACATGGGAGAGAGGTGTATCAGTTTACATAAGCCGTTGGACCGGTTAGCCTTACCCTGCGTTGGAACGTCGGCTTCGGAGGATGCATGAACGAGACGATCGCAGCCGGATTGCACCTGCCCGACGGGCCGGTCGGGCTGGACGACGGACGTGTTGCTCTGAGCGAAATGGTAGATGACCGCAGGTGCTTGACGATTGTCGATGCCGCTGGAAAACGCCATGAAGTCGCAAGGCCCGGCGGTCGACCAACAGGAGTTGCGGTCGATGGAGACGGTTGCTTTTGGACGGCCGGCGGACCGGAGAATTCCCTGGTAAGGTTTTCGCCAAAGGGTCGGACGCTGCAACTGATCGAGGGTTCGGACGAGGGCCCCTTCATCTTCCCGAACGATCTTGCCTTCGGTCCCGACGGTCTTCTCTACATGACCGATTCGGGTGTCGAAATTTCCGATTTTGTGGAGGGTTTCGGGATCAGGCCAGACTTTTTGAGCGCGCCCTATAACGGCCGGGTGTACCAGATCGATCCGAGGGAGGGCCGTGTACTGCGAACCCTTGCGACAGGCCTGCTACTGGCCAACGGCATCGCCTTCGACGCCGAGGGCCTGCTCTATTACAGCGAGACGCTGACGGGAAACATCTATCGCCAGATCGTCGGGGGGCGGCAGGAGATCTTCGCGCATGTGCTTCGATCGCCGACGAAAGACAAGCTCAACGGGCCGGCCGGCATGGCCTTCGATCGCGACGGCACGCTTTATTGCACCATCTATGGGCAAGGCGATATCTGCCTGATCGACCAAACTGGAACGGTATCGGGTCACATTCCGACAAATGGGCTGCTGCCCGGCAACATCGCCTTCACACTGGATGGAAAATACGCGCTCATCACCGAGCAGGAGCACGGTGCGGTCGAGCGCATACCCGCGCCGCGACCGGGCATGCCGCTGCATATGCCATCAATCTGACCTATCCGGGAGCGTGCCCGAAATGCCGGGCACGCCATTGTCGTTCGATCGCTATTCCGCGGCCGGGATCTGCTTCTGTGGCTTGACCTTGTCTTCTTCAGCCTGCTTGGCGTCGCTCACATGGGCGCGATGGCGGGTGCGCCAGTCGCCAAGGAACAGCAGGATAGGCGCGGCAATGAAGATCGACGAGGCGCCGGCGACAAGGATGCCGAAGACCATCGGGATCGCGAAGCTCGAGACGGCGCTGCCGCCCCAAATCGCCATCGGCACCAGGGCAAGGAAGGCGGTCGCGTTTGTGTAAAGGCTTCGCGCCAGGGTTTCGTTGATCGACTTGTCGATGATCTCGCGCAGCGGCATCGACTTGTAGAGCCGCATGTTTTCACGCATGCGGTCATAAACCACGACCTTGTCGTTCACCGAGTAACCGACGAGCGTCAGGATGGCGGCGATAGCCGTCAGGTTGAAGTCGAGACCGGTGATCGCGAAAAAGCCGATCGCCTTGGTGACGTCAAGCACCAGCGTGACAATAGCACCAACCGCAAACGGCCATTCGAACCGGAACCAGATGTAGAACAGCATCGCGAAGCTTGCGATCACGACCGAAAGGATACCGGCCCAGGCAAGCTCGCCGCTAACCTTCGGGCCGATGACGTCGGTGCCTTCGATGGTGGCGGTCGGGTCGATCTTGACGACTTCGGCTTTCAGCTTCTCGACCGCCGCGGTCTGGGCCGTCTCCCCGCCATCCTGCCGTTGGGCACGAACCAAGATGGTGTTGTTGTCGCCGAAGGTCTGCAGTGTGATCTCGCCAAGGCCAAGGGTGTTCAGGCCTTCACGGAATGTTGAAAGACTGGCCGGATCCTTTGTTTTGACCGACATCTGGATACCGCCGCGGAAGTCGACGCCGTAATTTAGGCCCGGATAGATGAACAGCCCGATGGAGGCGATCGAAAGGAACGCCGAAACGCTTACCCCGAAGAAGCGCGCCTTCATGAACTGGATGTGCTTGTCATACGGGCTGAACGGTATCAGCGGCTTGATGGTGAGCACCTTCAGCTTACGGCGGCGGACGATCGCAATCATGGCGACGCGCACGAATGCGACCGACGTAAACATCGAGATGATGAGGCCGAGACCCATGGTGACGGCAAAGCCGCGAACCGGGCCGGTGCCGAACCAGAACAGGATCGCTGCAGCGATCAGGGCCGTCATATTGCCGTCGATGATAGTCGAGTAGGCGCGACGGAAGCCGACATCGATGGCGGCGAAGGCGCTTCGGCCCTTGCGGGTCTCTTCGCGGATGCGCTCGTTGATGAGGACGTTGGCGTCGACCGCAAGCCCGATGCCGAGAACGACACCGGCGATACCCGGCAACGTCAGTGTCGCGCCGACAAGCGTCAGCGCCGAGAAGGTCAGCACCGTATGGATCACCAGCGCCACATTCGCAAGGATGCCCCATCCGCCGTAGAGAACGAAGATGAAGGCTGCGACGAGGATGAAGCCGACGATGCCGGAATAAATGCCCATCTTGATGGCGTCGGCACCAAGGTCGGCGCCGACGGTGCGCTCTTCGATGACGGTAAGCTTTGCAGGAAGCGCGCCGGCGCGCAGTAGAGCCGAAAGCGTTGTGGCGCTCTCAGCCGTGAAGTTGCCGGAAATCTGGCCGGATCCACCGGTGATGGGTTCGCGGATGACAGGCGCGCTCAACACCTTGTTGTCAAGCACGATGGCAAATGGCTTGCCGACGTTCTCGCGGGTGATCTCGGCAAAGCGATTGGCGCCCGCGCTGTCGAAGCGGAAGGTGACCAGTGGCTCATGCGTGTTCGGATCGAAGCTGACGCGGGCGTCGGCAAGACGGTCGCCCGACAGTTCGACACGATCCTGGATAGCGTAGCTGTTGCCCTTCTCGTCCTTCATAACAGTGACGCCGGGCCCTGGGTTGGAGATGTCGCCACCATCGGCCAGCATGTGGAACGACATTTTGGCCGTGGAGCCGAGCAGTTCGCGCAACCGCGACGGATCCTGCGTGCCCGGAAGCTGCACGAGAATGCGGTTGCTGCCGACGCGCTGGATTGTCGGCTCGGCGACACCCACCTGGTCGACGCGCTGGCGGATGACTTCGAGGCTCTGCTGGACGGCGTTATCGACGTTGGCGCCAATGCCGGCCGGCGAGAAGGCCAGCGTGATCGTTCCACCGTTCGGCGTAACCATAAGATCAGACTGGCCGGCGGTGATCCCGATGCTGATTGTATTGGCGAGCGTCTTCAGTTCGGTCACGGCCGCATCGCTCTGCGTCGGATCGGTCACGACAACGACGATCTGGTTCTGGTTCTGAACGATGGACTTGGTGAGGATGTTCTTGGCGCGCAGGACGCGGCGCGCATCCCCTACGAGCGACTGCAGCCGCTCATGGGTGAGGTCGCCTTCATCGACTTCGAGCACGAGATGGGAGCCGCCGCGAAGGTCGAGGCCGAGGGAGACCTGGGAGTGGGGAAGCCACGCCGGTATCTTTGCCAGCGTGGTCTGCGGCAGAACATTCGGTAGGGCGATGAGGAAGCCAAGCACGATGATCACCGCATAGGTGAACACCAGCCATGGTGAGGTGCGCATATGTTTTATCCCTGTATATGCTTGCGCCGGCGCAAAAGTCGCTGGCTCGCATGTGTGTCGTCATTTCTGGAGATGCACCGTTGCGGCGCGCGTCAGTTCAGGCCGCAGCGATCGGCGGTCCCCGAGCCAAATAGGCTCGCATGGAATAAGCGGCAGGAGGCGCCGCATCGAAAAGATCGCGCGGTTGCGATGTCGGATTGAAAAGCGAGAGCGAAGGCGGCGCTGGAACGAGTGCTGCATGACCGTCATGCCAGCCGTTTTTCGGCACGGCATCCCGCTCGGCATTGACGATACCGCGCGCTGTATCGCGCAGCGACAGGTAAAGCGGCTGGTTGCTCTTGCCGGCCGAGAAGCTGTTCGTCTCGTTATTGGCGATCGCTCCGAGGCCGCCGCCAAGCGCAAATCCGATATAGGCAAAGAAGGCGACAACCAGCGAAGCAATCACGCGCGGCATGGCGTGATGCGTCCGGCGGTCGATGTCTTCGCTATCGGCGATGCCTGGATCGAACGGATTCAAGGGTTGAAACGACCTTCATTCTTTCGCTGGTGCGGCGATTTTTGCCTCGCCTATCATACCAGCGGCCTCCTCGTCTTCATAGTCCGGCCTGTCATGATGCACTTGCGCCAGCCGGTCAACCATCCCCAGCGCGATTTCCCGTTCTCCCATGATCACGGTGTCGGCGCCGTAGCGCGTGATTTCATCGACTTCGGCGTCGCTATGGGCACGCGCCACGATCAGGATCGAAGGGTTGAGCCTTCGCGCCTGTTCGGCGATAGCGCAGGCCTCAAAGGCGTTCGGAATGGCGATGACGAGGCTGTCGACCTCCCGAATATTGGCGAAGGCGAGCACCTCTGGCAAGGCGGCGTTTCCGGAGATTGCCTCGATACCGAGATTGCGAAGTTCGGCAATGCGATGATCCGAGTCCTCGATTACGAGGAACGGTGCGGCGGAATTCTTGAGCCTTTCCACGACGATGCTGCCGACGCGCCCGTAACCCACGACGACGGTATGGTGGGCGAGCGACGTCGCAACTGGCTCGTCGTTGCCAGCGGCCACCGTGATTGGTTGGGGCTCCGCAGCGATGTCCTGTTCGCCGGCCGGTCCCGCGCGCTCGACCGAGACGGCCCCGAGGGGTCGAGCTCGGTTTTCGAGCTTTCGCTTCAACCGGTCACAGATGAAGAACACCAGCGGATTAAGAATGATCGAGAGGATCGCGCCGGCAAGGATCAGATCGCGGCCCTGTTCGGGCAGCAATCCGAGCTCCACCCCGAGGGCTGCCAGAATGAAGGAAAACTCGCCGATCTGCGAAAGACTGGCGGAAATCGTCAGCGCTGTGCCGATGGGCTTTCGGAAGGCAAGCACGATCAGGAACGCGGCTGCCGACTTGCCGATGATGATGATGAAGACAGTCGCCAGGACCAGGAACGGGTGCTCGACGAGAATGGTCGGGTTGAACAGCATCCCGACCGAAACAAAGAACAGAACGGCAAAGGCGTCGCGAAGCGGCAGGCTTTCCTCCGCTGCCCGGTGGCTAAGGTCGCTTTCAGCAAGAACCATCCCGGCGAAGAAGGCGCCAAGCGCCAGCGACACGCCGAAGAGTTTGGCCGCCCCGAATGCGACGCCGAGCGCGATTGCCAATACGCCGAGCCGGAACAGCTCGCGCGAGCCCGTATTGGCAGTCCGGTGCAGGATCCACGGAATGACGCGCCGTCCGACGACGAGCATCAGCCCGACGAAGATCACGACCTTCAAGAGTGTCATTCCGATGATGCCGCCAATGCCGAAATCCAGTCCGAACAGGCGACTGAGCGTAGCCGATAGTGGTTCGACCGGCCCGTGCCCGACGCCGGCAACGCTTGCCGCGGCCGGAATGAGAACCAGCGCCAGAACCATGGCCAGGTCCTCGACGATCAGCCAGCCGACCGCGATTTTGCCGCGCTCCGTTTCGACCAGCCGCCGCTCTTGCAGTGCCTTCAGCAACACGACGGTCGAAGCGACCGATAGGGCCAGCCCGAAAACAAGGCTGCCGCCGAGCGGCCAGCCCATCCAGGTTCCCATTGCCCAGCCGAGCAACGTTGCAAAGCCGATTTGGACAATGGCGCCGGGAACCGCGATGCCGCGCACCGACAGCAGGTCCTTCAGCGAAAAATGCAGGCCGACGCCGAACATCAGGAGAATGACGCCGATTTCAGCAAGCTCCGGCGCAAGGCTCTGATCGGCAACGAAGCCGGGGGTGTGCGGGCCGGACAGCACCCCGGCGATGAGATAGCCAACCAGCGGCGGCATACGCAGCCGATTGGCGATGGCACCGAAGATGAACGCCAGCACGAGACCCATCACGATGGTCGAGATCAGCGGCGTTTCATGCGGCATTGTCGTCTCCGATGCTGGAAATCGCTAAGGAGCAGGCGCAAGACAGCTTGGCGAGACGCTGTAGGCGTAAAGCGTCTTGTCCTTCATGTAGCCGAAGTCTGGCTTCCATGTGCTCACCATTTCAGAGTTCCCGGCGCGGCAATCGAGCGGCGCTGTCGCCACATAGAGCACGTTTGCCTTGGTGTCGGCTGGCAGGGAGAACATCTGCTCGTAATAGCTATTGGGGAAGCCGCCGAAGTTGCGGGCGTAGACATGATATGGCTTGCCCTTCAGCGTATAGAATAGGTCGGCCAGAATATCCCGGTTGTCGGCGACGATCGTGTCCAGATGCGCCTGGCCGGCGACGTCGGCGACCTTGAGGCTGATCGCGCTGCGGCCGACATAGCGTTTCATCACGAGTTCCCCATTCGGCAGCTTCAGATCACCGGCAAAGACGGTGAGGACCGGCAGCAGGATTGCCGGAATGCCGTTGATGATCAACGAGGTGGTCAGTCCGCGTTTGGTGTCCTTGAGCATCCAGACGGCAAGGATCGTGCCCGCCGAATAGGCCGTCACCGCCCAATTGGCATAGGCCTTGGCAAACAGCGCCTGCATGGTGATCAGCGCGACGATCGGGACAGAGAGCCAGATGAGCTTCTTTTCCAGCGCGCTGCTCGCCCCGCGAAACATGCGCCGTGTCGCCCATAGCATCGCAAAGAAAATAACAGGCCCGACGACGCCGAACTGGGCAGCCAGGAATTCCAGCCCGCTGCGCAGATGGAACAGGATGCCTGCGTCTTTGCCGCCTCCATCCCAGTGTGCGATGGCCTCGGTATGGCGGACGGTCGCGATATCGTGCGACAGGTTCCACAAAAGATTGGGCGAAACGACGATCGCCCCGGCAATGGCGGCAATGATCACATCGCGCCATGCAACCCGCGCAGATGCAAGCGTGATCATCGCGACCGCGACGCCGGGCAGCATGAAGAGCACGGAGTATTTCGTGAGAAATGCCAGGCCGAGGCTGATGCCGAGGATGAGCGCCTCCGTGGCGGACGCTCGCTTGTTGAGCCCGAAGAAGGCCCAGATCGCGATCGAGACGAAGAGGATTTGGATCGTGTCGGTCGAGACAAGCGTGGAGGACAGTGACACTGCGGGCAGCGTGGTGAAGGTGACGCCGACCCAGGGCTCGATCTCAGGTCCCGCAATCCGGCGCGAGGCGCGCATCAGGACAAGCGCGGTTGTCATGTGAAACAGAGGCGCCGAAAGCCTTATCCAGAACGTCGAGTCTGACCTCCCAAGCGCGTTGAAGAGCCTGATGACCCAGGCGATCATCGGCGGCTTGGAATAATAGCCGAAATCGAGGTTCTGGCCCCAGAACCAGTACTGGGCCTCGTCCACGAAGAGATCTGTCGTGTTGAAATAAAGCATGACGACACGCCAAAGCGTCACCGCAAAGATGGTGAGCAGGGCAAGTCGAAGCGATAAGCTTGTCTGCGGCGAAACGATTGCGTTGCTTGTTTCGATATGGGCAGGGCTGGACATTGCTGCTCGATCCTGAGGCCGGTCGACGAATGGTGGCCTTCATATGGCACTATCGAATGCAACGCCAGCCGCCGCATCGCATTGCATAACGATATGCGCGGCCTCTAGCCGCCGTGCAGGCAATAAAGCCTTGTACCGTCAGAGTTGTTAAGTAAGCTGGCCCGGGGATGTCAGAACACGCGAAGCGCGAGTTTTTCCCGCGAAAATTCGATCCGGTTCAATAGCGCGATTGCAAATAGCGTCATGCCGGCAATGAGTGATGCGCTCAATCCAAGAACAATCATTGCTCTTTCCTCTGTGGACGTCGAAGTCTTTATGCCCTTGTCGACTACAATGCGAAACTTGCTCCTGACTTGCGGCGAAGTGCAGTTAAACCAATTAATCATTGGCTAAATTTCATTTTGATTCAAAAGCGGGCTGCTCGAAGCCGTTATTAACCTTCAAGCAAGGAATTAACCATAAACATTGGGATACACGTCGGAATGGGAGAATGTTGCCCTCTCCCACCAGGCATGAAGCCGCCCCCGCGTACCCGGGCCCGATCCCGGATTCCATTTCAGTTAAGCAGTTCCAGCACTGACTTCGGTGAACGAGCGGCTCTTGTCTTCCGGCGCCCAAGCCGGCGGCCATACATGTCGTCTCGCTATCTCATTGTTCATACTGGATTATCAGAATTTCGTCGGGCCTTTGCGCCTGATACATTTCGGTGGGGACGGCTTTGGCGCAAGACCAGCCAGCAGATCAGGCACAACGGGCGCAGGCAGGCAGCCTTCGCGACCGATTGCGCTTTGCCGGTCTCGATCAGGAGCAGTGCGACGCCGTGCGCCGTCACCGCCCTGCGCTGCAGGCGCATCTGAAGGCCGGCCTGCGCGATCTCTTTCAGCGCTATCAGTCGCATCCGGATGCATCCCGCAACTTTTCCTCCGAGCGCCAGATCGAGCGTCTCCACGATCTCCAGTCTTCGCATTGGGACGTTTTGACAGATGCCCGCTTCGACAGTCTCTATGCCGAGCGGGTCAAGGTTCTGTCGGATTCGGAAAGCAAGATGGGGCTCGATCCCCGCTGGCATGTTGCCGGCCACGGGGTCGTCCTCGAGCATCTGCTTTCGGGAATAGCCGAGGACATGGGTACGCGAGCCCTGTTGCCGGGTTCAAAGCGCCGGGCACGCGAACTGTCGGAACTCCTGTCGGCGATTGTTCGGCTTGTCATGGTCGACGTCGAGATCGCCGTGTCGTTGCGCTTCAACGAGGCCCGCATCGCCCATCAGCGGGCTTTGGTGGACCAGCGCGCCGCTGACCAGGCAGAGGCTGCCGATATCTTCGCCCAGGTCATCCGCGCTCTTGCCGAACGCGATCTGACAGCCCGCGTCAACGCTGATGTGCCGGCCGCCTACGCGGATCTTGCACAAACGCTGAATGCCGCTCTGGACGAGATCCAAGGCGATTTTGCCTCGCTTTCCAGTCGCCTGCAGACCGCGGAAGCCGCAGCCGGCGCGCTTGCCAGGGATAGCCACGTCCTGACCCGGTCTTCTGCCGGTCACGCCCAGGAGCTTCTCGGCGCGGCCAAGAGCCTCGCCAATCTTGCCGACCAGGTCCGCGACAATGCCTCGAGCACACGCTCGGCCGAGCGCGCCGTATCCACGACCCGGGTTGCCGCCGAGGCCAGCGGCCTTGTCGTCGGCCAGGCAATCACAGCGATGTCCGATATTGAGACCTCGGCCGAGAAAATCGGCGAGATCATCGGCGTCATCGACGAGATCGCGTTCCAGACCAACCTACTGGCGCTGAATGCCGGGATCGAGGCCGCGCGCGCCGGCGACAGCGGTCGCGGCTTTGCCGTCGTCGCGCAGGAGGTGCGTGCGCTGGCGCAGCGTTCCGCCGATGCTGCCCGCGAAATCAAAACGCTGGTATCTGGCACCAAGGCACAGGTCGATGCCGGGGTGCAGATGGTGGGCCGGACCCAGGAGGCGATTGGCAATATCGTCCGCCAGGTCGGCGACATCAACGACGCAATTTCTGGCATCGCCAACGCGACCGACGATCAGGCGGCTGGTCTCGGCACCGTGACAGCCGAGGTCGGAAGCCTGGGCGCACGTGTCGCAGAGACGAGCGGGCTTGCCCGCAGCACCGGCGAAGGCGCCGACAGCCTGCAAACCGTCATCCTCGAGCTGGGGCAGACGATCCGCGAATTCCGCATCGCCCGCGAAAAGCAATATGCCGATAAAGGCAGCCTGCCGCGCCGCGCGATGGCCACGATACCTGCGCTTCGTGACGAGGGCCTGTCGCTGGCGTCCTATCCAGAGACGGAAACCGACGACGTATTCGATATTCCGCGGCGCGCGGCCGGGCTGGGGGGACATCGGAATGTCTTCTAAGAGATTTGATCTGATGCGCATGCAGGCGGCGGGGCCTGAGTTCAAACGACAGGAAACGATGTGATGGCAGGCAAGAAGGGCGAAAAGACAATCAGTCTGGCCGCAGTGCTGGACCTCAACGAAGCTTCGGCGCTTCGCGGCAAATTGATGGGATTGCGCGGCGGTAATGTCGTGGTCGACGCCTCGGGCGTCGAAAGGGTCGGAGCTCTATGCATCCAGGTAATCATGGCGGCGGCAAAGACCTGGGATGAGGACAAGCTGTCCTTCACCTTTTCCAAGGTGTCGGATGCATTTCAGAAAACGCTGCAGCTGATCGGTGTCAACATCGACCACCTGCTTGCCAAGGAGATCCGGCAATGAAGAAAAAAGTGCTCACCGTGGATGATTCACGGACGATCCGTAACATGCTGCTCGTGACGCTGAACAATGCAGGTTTCGAAACCATCCAGGCCGAAGACGGCATAGAGGGTCTCGAGGTCCTCGAGGAGGCAAATCCCGATGTCATCGTCACCGACATCAACATGCCTCGCCTCGATGGTTTCGGTTTTATCGAAGGTGTACGCCGCAACGACAAATATCGTGCGATCCCGATCCTGGTCCTGACCACGGAAAGCGATGCCGAAAAGAAAAACCGTGCCCGTCAGGCCGGCGCGACCGGCTGGATCGTCAAGCCTTTCGACCCGGCCAAGCTGATCGATGCCATAGAGCGTGTAACCGCTTAAACAGGATTTCTTCCTATGGATATGAACGAAATCAAAGAGATCTTCTTTCAGGAATGTGAGGAACAACTCGCCGAACTGGAATCCGGTCTTCTGAAATTGAATGACGGCGACCGAGATTCGGAAACCGTCAATGCTGTCTTTCGTGCCGTTCATTCCATCAAGGGAGGAGCAGGGGCGTTCGGTCTCGACGATCTGGTCGCTTTTGCCCACGTTTTTGAGACAACGCTCGACTGTGTTCGCTCCAATAAGCTCGAACCGACCCAGGACGTGCTCAAGGTGATGCTGAAGGCGGCCGATGTGCTCGCCGATCTGACCAACGTCGCACGCGACGGCGGCAGCGTCGACGACGCCAGAAGCCGCGGTCTTGTCAAGGAGCTCGAGGCGCTTGCCCACGGCACGCCCATCGCAGCCGCTCCGCTCGAAGCCGTTGTTGCGAAGATAGCTGTGCCGGCACCTGTCAAGGCAGCGGCGCCCGCGCCGACGGACGAAAGCGGTTTCGAGCCCATTCCTTTCACCTTCGACGATTTTGGCGATCCGGACGACGTGGCCGTACAGCTTCCGCAATTCGAGATCAGCTTCAAGCCGCGCTCCGAACTCTATTCCAAGGGCAACGACACGACGCTTCTGCTGCGGGACCTGTCGCGCCTCGGCGAAATGAGCATTCACTGCAACATGGATGCCTTGCCGTCGCTGCCAGACATTGATGCCGAAGCCGCCTATTTCGAGTGGACGATTTCGCTGAAGACCGACAAGGGCGAAGACGCCATCCGCAGCGTCTTCGAATTTGCCGAATGGGATTGCGACTTGGAGGTCAAGGCGGCCGCCGAGATCGCAAGCACGGCCGGCACTGACGATGAACTGCCGATGGTCCCCGTTCCGTTCGATCTCTCGGCGCTCGACGACGATGCCGGTCCGACGGAGGCTGATACATCAAAGGGCGATGTCGCTGCAGCGGTTGCTGCCGCCGAAACCGCAAGCAACGTGGCGCAGCTGGCCTCGGCCGCCGCGCGTGCGGAAAAGAGGGAGCAGGCCGGCGCTGCGGCCGCCAACGCAGCTGCGCAGAACAATGCCGCTGCCGGTCAGACAATCCGTGTTGACCTCGACCGCGTCGATCGCCTGATCAACCTCGTCGGCGAGCTGGTCATTAACCAGGCCATGCTGTCGCAGAGCGTCATCGAGAACGACAACAACGGCACTTCGTCGATCAATATGGGCCTCGAAGAGCTGCAGCAGCTCACCCGCGAAATCCAGGACAGCGTCATGGCGATCCGTGCGCAGCCGGTAAAGCCGGTGTTCCAGCGCATGTCGCGCATCGTCCGCGAAATCGCCGACATGACCGGCAAATCGATCCGCCTCGTCACCGAAGGTGAAAATACCGAGGTAGACAAGACGGTCATCGACAAGCTGGCCGAGCCGCTGACCCACATGATCCGCAACGCGGTCGATCATGGTGTCGAGACCCCGGAAAAACGCGTCTCGCTTGGCAAGAATCCCGAAGGCACCGTCCGCCTGACTGCAAAGCATCGCTCCGGGCGCATCCTGATTGAGCTTGCCGACGACGGCGCCGGCATCAACCGCGAGAAGGTTCGCCAGAAGGCCATCGACAATGACCTGATCGCCGCCGATGCCAATCTTTCCGATGAGGAGATCGATAACCTGATCTTCCTGCCGGGCTTTTCCACCGCCGACAAGATCTCCGACATCTCCGGCCGGGGCGTCGGCATGGACGTCGTCAAGCGCTCGATCCAGGCGCTTGGCGGACGCATCAACATCACCTCGAAGCCGGGTCACGGTTCCGTCTTTACGATGAGCCTGCCGCTGACACTCGCCGTTCTCGACGGAATGGTCGTGACCGTCGCCGGCCAGACCCTGGTCGTACCGCTGACGGCAATTGTCGAAACGCTGCAGCCGGAAGCCGCAGCGATCCATTCCTTCGGCGCCGACCACCGCCTCATCTCGATCCGCAATTCGTTCTGCCCGCTGGTCGACGTTGGCCGCATCCTGAACTTCCGCAACACCCAGGCGAACCCGGTCGACGGTGTAGCCCTTCTGGTGGAATCGGAAGGTGGCGGTCAGCGCGCCCTGATGGTGGACGCCATCCAGGGCCAGCGCCAGGTCGTCATCAAGAGCCTGGAAGCCAACTACACCCACGTTCCCGGTATCGCGGCCGCGACCATCCTCGGCGATGGCCGCGTCGCACTCATCCTTGACGTCGACGCCGTCGTGTCTGCCTCCCGAGGGCAGTCGCTGAGGGCCGAGATGTCGTACGCAGCGGCGGGTTGAGCCATGTCATTTGCGGCCAAGAACATGAACCAGGGTGATCGCGAGCTGATAGCATTCCGCATCGGCGATCAGGAGTTCTGCGTCGACGTCATGTCGGTTCGCGAAATACGCGGTTGGACACCGGCGACGCCGATGCCTCACGCACCGTCCTACGTGCTGGGCGTCATCAATCTGCGCGGTGCCGTACTGTCGATCATGGATCTGTCGGCAAGGCTCGGCATGAAACCCGCGGTGCCGACCGAACGTCACGTCATCATTGTTACCCAGGTCAAGCGCAAGACGATCGGTCTTCTCGTCGATGCCGTGTCGGATATCCTGACCATCAACGACGACAACATCCAACCCCCGCCGGAAGTTTCCTCGGATCTCGTCAAGCGCTATGCGCGCGGCATTCTGGCGATCGAACGCCGTATGGTGTGCCTGATTGAACTCGAAGCCCTGTTTCCAGACACCGAAAGCGAAGCCGCATGAGTTCGATGGGCGCTACAGATCTGCGACAGTCTCCAGACGAGGTCCTTGCCAGCGGCGAATACCCGCTGCGCCGCCGCGACCTCAACGAAATTGCCGCAATGATCTATTCCGATGCCGGCATTTCGCTCAACGAGACGAAGGCTTCGCTGGTCTATTCCAGGCTCTCCAAGCACATCCGCAGCCTTGGCCTTACGGGCTTCCAGGAATATTGCTCGCTTGTCTCGTCGGCGGCAGGCGCTGCCGCCCGGCGCGAAATGCTGTCGCATCTGACGACCAATTTCACCCGCTTCTTCCGCGAGAACCATCACTTCGACCACCTGAGGACCGAGGTCTTGCCGGAGCTCCTGGCGCGTGCCAGGAATGGCGGCCGTGTGCGAATTTGGTCGGCCGCCTGTTCCGACGGGCAGGAGCCCTATTCGATCGCGCTGACCGTGCTGTCGCTGATGCCGAACGCGGCGGACTACGATTTCCGGATTCTCGCAACCGATATCGACCCGAAGATCCTGACGCTGGCGCGCGCTGGCACTTATGACGAGACTGCACTTGAAACGGTCTCTCCCGCCATGCGCAAGCAATGGTTCCAGGAAGTCGACATCCAGGGTCGCCGCAAATTCCAGATCGACGACCGGGTCAAGCGATTGATCACCTTCAACGAGCTGAACCTGATGGCGCAGTGGCCTTTCAAGGGCGTGTTCGACGTCATCTTCTGCCGCAACGTCGTCATCTATTTCGACGAACCGACGCAGGTGAAAATCTGGTCGCGCTTTGCAGACCTCTTGCCGGAAGGCGGGCATCTGTATATCGGCCATTCCGAGCGTGTGTCGGGCGACGCCAAGGCCATCCTCGATAACGTCGGCATCACCACCTATCGCTACCTCGGTAAAAATGCGGGGAGAAGAGCATGACCCTGCCGGCCCGCGTCCTCGTCGTCGATGACTCCGCCACCATGCGTGGCCTGATTACCGCGATCCTGAGCTCGGATCCGGACGTAAACGTTGTCGGTCAGGCGGGCGACGCCATGCAGGCGCGCGCCGCAATCAAGGAACTCAATCCCGACGTCGTCACCCTCGACATCGAGATGCCGAACATGAACGGTCTCGAATTCCTCGAAAAGATCATGACGCTTCGGCCGATGCCGGTGATCATGGTGTCGACCTTGACCCACCGCGGTGCGGAAGCAACGCTTGCGGCCCTCGAAATCGGCGCCTTCGATTGCGTCGGCAAGCCGACACCGGGCGAACGGCATCCGTTTGGCGATCTGGCGGAAAAGGTGAAGGCCGCCGCTCGCACCCAGCGTCAGTATAAGCGCGCACCCTCTGGCCCTGCTGCGCCGCCGCCGGCGGTGGCCGACTTTCGCGTCGGCCGCAAGATCGTCGCGATCGGTTCGTCAACCGGTGGCGTCGAAGCGCTGATCGCCGTTTTGCAGAAGTTTCCGGCCAATTGCCCGCCGACGGTGATTACCCAGCATATGCCGCCGACCTTCACCAGGAGCTTTGCCGAACGTCTCAACCGGCTTTGCGCTCCGATCGTCGAGGAAGCAACCGACGGCGCGCGGCTTGAGATCGGCAAGATCTACCTGGCTCCGGGAGGCGAACGCCATTTGCAGGTCGTCAATGCTGCGGCACCTCACTGCCGCCTTATCGACCGTGATCCAGTAAATGGCCACCGTCCCTCGGTGGATGTTCTCTTTGACTCCGTCGCCGAACTTGCGGGCCGCAACGCAGTTGGAGCGATCCTGACAGGCATGGGTCGCGATGGCGCTGCTGGCCTGTTGAAAATGCGACATGCCGGTGCGCGAACAATCGGGCAGAACGAAAAAACCTGCGTCGTTTACGGAATGCCAAGGGTTGCATACGAACTTGGCGCTGTTGAGCAGCAGCTTCCGCTGACTGCCATCGGCGAAGAAATATTGAAAATGACAGCCGCGCGAAAGGAGAGTGAATAATGTCTCTAGCGGAGAAAATTAAAGTCCTGATCGTTGATGACCAGGTCACCAGTCGCCTGCTTTTGAGCGATGCTCTGACACAGCTCGGTTTCAAGCAGATTACCTCGGCCGGTGACGGAGAACAGGGGATGAAGATCATGGAGCAGCAGCCCCATCATCTGGTGATCTCCGATTTCAACATGCCAAAGATGGATGGTATCGGTCTTCTCCAGGCCGTGCGCACCAATCCGACGACAAAGAAGGCAGCCTTTATCATCCTGACTGCTCAGGGCGATAGGGCTCTGGTCCAGAGAGCGGCCCAGCTTGGCGCCAACAACGTCCTTGCCAAGCCCTTTACCATCGAAAAGATGAAGGCGGCGATCGAGGCTGTCTTTGGAGCGTTGAAATGAACACTGAGACTGCAGTCAGGCGCGTCCACATCATTCAAGGCGAGTACAAGGTTATCAGCGACCCGGTTGTGGTGCTGTCGACCATTCTCGGCTCGTGCGTGGCTGCTTGTCTGCGTGACCCGATTGCCGGCGTTGGCGGCATGAACCACTTTCTGCTGCCCGGCAATGCCTCTTCCCCCTCGACCGGCGGCGATGCCACACGCTACGGCGTCCATCTGATGGAGTTGCTCATCAATGGTTTGCTGAAGCAGGGCGCGCGCCGCGACAGACTGGAAGCAAAGGTCTTCGGTGGGGCCAAGACGATCGCCATGTTCTCCAATGTCGGCGAACAGAACGCGGCCTTTGCCATGCAGTTCCTGCGGGATGAAGGCATTCCCGTCGTTGGGTCGAGCACCGGCGGGGAGCACGGGCGGAAAGTCGAGTTCTGGCCGATTTCCGGTCGCGCCCGGCAATATCCGCTGACCGGCGCCGAAACGCAGAAGACGGTCGCGCTCGAGCAGCGTCCGGTCCCAGCGGCCAAGCCCGTCGAAAATTCGATCGAATTCTTTTAGGAAGTGGGGATTGTTGCGTGAATATTGCGTCGCACAAGGAAGCATCGACAATGGAAGAAGCGCTTCCCGCAATTCTCCTGCGGATTGTGTCGGAATTGCACGACGTCGCCTATCTGATCGAGCGCGTAGAGCCGCAATTGGTCGATCTGGGCGGCCCAAACGTGCTTGATCATCCCGAATCGCTAAGGGTGATGCAAGGCATCGATCTTGCAGTACAGAAGACGCGAGGCATCGCCGAATTCATCGACACCATCACCGGCAGCATCCCCGCCAGCCTGACGGTTGATGTTGCAACTGCTCTCAGCCTCGTCAAGCTTGCAGAAATGAAGAAGGCGCTCGCAGGCGGTGCCGGCCACGGCTATTCGCAGCCTCTGGCCAAGGCAGCCGGCGATTTCGATTTCTTCTGACAGAATTCGCCGCCGGTGAAGTTGTGATCTCTTTAAAATAACTGTCTTTCCGGGCCTTATCGGCCCGAAGGAAACGCTCGCACAAGTTTCGGTTTCTATCTTCAGGGTAGGGCAGAAAGCCAATTTTGTCTTTGACGAATCGTGCGAGAACAGAATGAATCTGTTAAATCAATTAGTTCAGCTATTTAAGAACATCCAGAATCTAGGGCGAACGCGCCTGATGATGCTGGCCGGTGTCGGCGTTGTTTCAATGGCTATGGTTCTTGGCGCCGCCCTCTACGTCAACAAGCCCGCTCAGGAATCGCTGTACGTCGGCCTGGAAAAAGCCGATCTCAACCAGATCAGCATGGCCATGGCGGAAGCCAACATGCCTTTCCAGGTTGGAACCGACGGCACCAGTCTGACAGTCCCGGCCGGAACGACCGGCAAGGCGCGGCTGTTTCTGGCCGAACGCGGCCTGCCCAACAGCACGAATGCCGGCTATGAGCTTTTCGACAATGTCGGCTCGCTTGGTCTCACCTCCTTCATGCAGGAAATAACCCGTGTCCGAGCGCTGGAAGGCGAAATCAGCCGGACGATCACATCGATCAACGGCATCACCTCGGCGCGGGTGCACATCGTCATGCCGGATGTGGGCAATTTCCGCAAAGCCGAACAGAAGCCGACCGCCTCCGTCATGATCCGCGCCGGCGCAGACGCAGGGCACAAGGCTGCGCAATCGATCCGCCACCTGGTCGCCTCGGCTGTTCCCGGCCTCGAGGTCGACGACGTGACGATCCTCGATTCGACTGGCCAGCTGCTTGCCTCCGGTGACGACCCGACCAACAGCACTATCAATCGCAACCTCGGCATAGTCCAGAACGTCCAAAGCGACGTCGAAGCGAATATCGGCAAGGCTCTGGCGCCCTTCCTCGGCGTCGACAATTTCCGCTCGAGCGTTACGGCCCAGCTCAACACCGACGCACAGCAGATCCAGCAGACGGTCTACGATCCCGAAAGCAAGGTGGAGCGTTCTGTCCGCACGACCAAGGAAGCCCAGAAGTCGCAGCAGAAGCAGTCGGACTCGGCGGCAACCGTGGAGCAGAACATTCCGCAGGCAGCACCGACATCAGGCGGTGCCGGTCCGCAGTCGAGCGACCAGACCGACAAGAAGGAAGAGCAGACCAACTACGAGATCAACAGCACCACGACCGCAACCACGCGCAACAGCTATCGACTCGAAAAGCTCTCGGTTGCCGTCGTCGTCAACAAGGGGCGCATCGCCAAGATGGTCGGCGAGCCCGCCGATCAGGCCAAGGTCGATGCCTACCTTGCCGAAATGCAGAAGATCGTCGCGAGTGCTGCCGGCATCGACCCGAAGCGCGGCGACGTCATCACCGTCAATGCGATGGACTTCCTCGACAACCAGCTTCTCGAAGAAACCGCCACCGGCCCAGGCGTCATGGACATGCTGAGCCGCAACATGGCCGGCATCATCAACTCGGCCGCCTTCGTGCTCGTTGCCTTCCTGATCGTATGGATGGGCTTCCGTCCGCTGATCCGCTCGATCGGCGCCGGTTCAGGTACTGCCCTGGAGACCCTTCCAGAGGCAGCCGGCCTGGAGCTTCCGGACTTCGCGCCAGGCATCGCCGGCGCCGGCGGGGCCCTGATGGACGGCTTCGGTTCCGACTTCGGCTTCGACAGCACGGACGATCTGCTGACGATGGGCGAGGACGACGGCAACTTCAACCGCCGCGTCAAGGAAGGCCCGGAGCGGCGTTTGTCGCGCATGGTGGAAATGAGCGAGGAACGCGCCGCCAAAATCCTGCGCAAATGGGCGATCGAAGTTCCAGCCTGATGTAAATGCGAGGCTTCCGCCGACCCTTGGACAAGGTGGAAAACAGAACCGAAAGACCAGAACCCGCGAGGCACCGAGCTTCGCGGGCTTCCGCCTTTGTCGGGCCGCAACCGCTTGCGTCCCAGTAATTGGTTAACAAGATCTGTATCGCGAACCCAGATCCATTGCTGGGGCCGTAGAATCAACCTACACTCATCATACCTGTTGGAAATAAGCGGCATAAAGGTCGCGAATCAGGGCGCATAAAATTCATCTTTTGTGAACCCCCAAAAGTTGGAGGTAGAAATCATTGGTGTATCCGATACCCTAAGAATGATTCGCAGAGAGGCTGTTGCCGACCGCCCTGTGTTTTGCGCGAGGATTTGATCCGGGCTCAGCAATGCTATCGTTGACGACAGTCGTCTAACACCGGCAGGAAGTGCGAATGGACATGCAGACGTTGCAGGCGGGCAGGCGCGACAAGGACACGGCGATGCTGCCTGTCACTGCAAAAACGATTTCGCGTGACCAGCTGATCACCCAGCTGACGATCGCAGCTGGCGCGCCGCAGCTTCAATTTGGCCTGCGGGCACTGACGGACTACGTTGGAGCGTCGCACTATCTGCTGGCGAGGTGCGATCTCATCCAGGAAAACGGCCTCGAGTTCGTCGTCGCCTCCGATTGGCCGTTTGATCTTGTCCGGCGCCTCGCTTCCGAATTGGTCGGCGCCTATGTCCGAACGACCGAACTCGAGAAATGCCTGCAG
Source organism: Rhizobium sp. 2YAF20 (assembly GCF_052114685.1). Classification (NCBI taxonomy): domain Bacteria; kingdom Pseudomonadati; phylum Pseudomonadota; class Alphaproteobacteria; order Hyphomicrobiales; family Rhizobiaceae; genus Rhizobium; species Rhizobium sp. 2YAF20. The sequence goes on from NZ_JBFRFF010000005.1 coordinate 259,311, forward strand.
TTGCTTCAGCCGAATTTTGCGCTGCTTCCCGACGATGCCGAGCTGCCGGAGGGGGCCAGCAGACAATACTGCTCATTGACGTTCAATGTCGGACGGACACGCCTTTCGCTGATGCTGATCTTTCGGGATGGCTTCATTCTATCGCCGGAGCGCCTGCGCGACGTCGGCCTTCTCGCCGGATATTATTCGAGCTTCACAAGGGTTGGTGAAAGCCGCTCCGAGCGTGATTTTGAGCTGACGGACCGAGAGCTGGAATGTCTGTATTGGATCGCCGAGGGAAAGACGAGTGATGAAATCGCGATGATCCTTGGCATCTCTCGCAACACGATCAACAACTACATCACCAGCGTCATGCGCAAGACGGCGACAAAAACGCGATCAGAAGCGATTGCGCTGGCGGTCCGAAACAATCTTGTCTGAAGGGTTCTAGATGCGATATCCACCAGACAGGACCGTTGCCCCGGGTGAAGTGCGATTGACACGATTACACAGGATTTCAAGCCGCTCGGACCTCTTCCCCCGGCTGGTGTCGATGCAAAAACTGATCGACGCGCAGAATTTCGCCGTCTACCGTGTGACCGGCTCCGGCCTGCCAAGCAAGCATCGCCTAGTCTGCGAGCTGGAAAATTGGGGTGCGGCCAATGCCGGCCTTGGCAAGAGTTTCATCGACGCCTATGGCGAAGCCATGCTCGATCATATCGAGAAGTCGCTATTGCCTTTGATGTGGAATGGCCGCGAGGATGACAGCACGGCCGAAACCCCCGATTTTGCGCCCTTCACGGTGCGGATGAGGCCGCAGCTGGTGCCTTTTGCCGGCATTGCCTTCCCCGTGCGGCTGGGTGCGGTCGGCAATGGCTACGTTGTTTTCACCGCCAATTTCATCGATCTCGCCAGCGACATGATCATCGACCTGCACGGTCGCAGCTGCCAGATCATCATGGATCTCCTATCACTTGATGAGCGCCGCTCGACCGTCGCCGAGCAGTTGAGCGAGCGCGAGATCGCCTGCCTCCAGCTCGCCGGCGACGGCCGGATCAGCGAGGAGATCGCGGAAAAGCTCCGGCTGTCGATACACACCGTCAATGCCTATCTCGGCTCGGCAACGATCAAGCTGGATTCCGTCAACCGCATCCAGGCGATCGCCAAAGCCATTCGCCTCGGCTATATCAGCTGACGGTTCGACGCGAAGCGCCCCCGACGACGTAAAAAGTGTTGCTTTGGACGATATGCCGGTCTATCCGGCGAGCGCTGTGGGCTGGGCCGTGGAGTAGCGCGCGGCTCTCAAGCTGCGAGCGAGCAGGGCGGTGTTGTCGTCCGGATCGGCGGACGCGTTGTCGAACGCGATGTGATTGATCTCGATGCCGGCATGGTGCTCGGCAAGGGCAAGCTTTGCATAGATTATGATGCCCTGCGGCTTGATTTCGAGATCGATGCTGACCTCGGCCGGGCCACCCCATTCAAGTGTATAGTCCCCTCCAAGGCCGAAATTGACCGTGCCGGGGAGAAAATAGAGCTCGGCCGCAGAGGCCACAAGGTCGGCCAAATTGCCGTAGCATTCGTATCGCAAAAGCGAAATCAAATCGGCGGCGTCGAGCAATCTGAGCTCGCTGGCCACCGGGCTGATTGCTTCGGCGAGGATTTGCTCACGCTGGGTAGAGTAGGGGCATTTTTTCATTCGATTTATCGTACCCGTTTCTTATCAGACTGCTTTGCGTAGATCCTATGGATCAGCTCGGCGACTGCCTTGTAAAATACCGACGGGATAACACTATCGACCGAGACTTGCGCAAACATGGAGCGCGCCAACGGCGGATCTTCGAATACCGGGATGTTGTTTTCCTCCGCAAGCTCACGGATTCTAAGGGCAATCAGGTCCTGGCCCTTGGCGACGACCACGGGCGCGTCATTCTCCTCGCGGACGTAACGCAACGCTACGGCGAAATGTGTCGGGTTCGCAATCACCAGCGTCGCGCGCGACACGTTCTTCATCATGCGCTGACGGGCACGATCTCGGGCGAGCGAACGCTGGCGGGATTTGACGATCGGGTCGCCTTGCGCCTGCTTGAACTCGTCCTTTACCTCCTGCTTGGTCATCTTCAGCTGGTCGAACCAATGATGCCGCGTCCAGAACAGGTCGATGATGGCAACAACGGCAGCAGCCAGCAGGACCACGACCAGGATCTTTTTCATGATCGCGGCAATTCGCACGAAAAGCGTCTGCGGATCGGAGTACATCGCATCGATTGAGCTGAAGAACTCGCTTTTGAGCACGAAGAACATGACGATGCCGACCACGACGATCTTGAGCATCGCCTTGCCGAATTCAATGAGGCCCGGAACGCTGGCGATCCGGCCCAAACCCTTCATCGGCGAGATACGCGAAAACTGCGGGCGAATTCGTTCCAGCACCGGGCTTGGAAGGTTCTGCGCGACGGAGGAGCTGATGCCGAAGGCGAAAAACAGGGCGACGGCGGGAACGAGCATATTGGCTATTTCCCAGCCGATGCGCACGAATAGCGCGATTGCGTCCGGACCGGTCTCCAGCTTCCATTGATCGGGCTTTTCGAAGAGGTCGCGCAACACCTCTCCCATGCGGCCGACACGGTCCGGCAAAAAGAAGACGATGTAGATGAAGGTTGCAAGCATCGAGGCAAACAGGGTCGCCTCCCGAGAGCTTGGAACGTTGCCCTTCTCTGCCGCCTCGTTCATTTTTTTGGCGGTCGGGTCTTCTGTTTTGCTGTCCTTGTCTTCGTCAGCCAAGTCCGCCACCCTTCATAAAAGGCAACAGGCCGCGCGTCGCGCGCAGCCTGATGATCGGAAACGGTAGACCCCTGGAGCAGAAGCGGCAACTCGCACGATCAGACGAGCTCGGGATTTCAACAGTCTTGGATCATGCGGCCTCTGCCGCCGGGTCCGGATCGCTTTCCTTGAGCTGTATCTGCCCGGACGAGGCGAGCCGAATGGCTTCCTGGGCGATGGCGCGGCGTGCGATCGCGATCTCGCGCGGGTTGACGCCGGTGGCTCCGGAGGACAAGTCCGATTCGATCATGCGACGCTGGCGCGGGCTGATCGAGGAGAGCACGACTTCGCGCATCTCGAGGGGTGAACCACGCAGCGACATCGTCAGGATATCGGCGGAGATGTCGTTGAGAAGCAGCACGCGACCACGCTGTGGCATGTGCATGAGATCCTCGAAGAGGAAAATCTTCGGGCGGACCTTGTTGACCGATTCCTTGCTCAGCGATTCGAGCGAGTTCAGCAAGACGTCGACCTGTGGCTTCTCCAGCTCGTTCATCAGTTCGGCTACCTTGGCCGAGCCGTTCGAATTGCGCTCGGAGTCGATCTCGACCAGCAGCGAGACGACCCGCTTCTCGATGATCTGAGCTGCCTTGGGGCTGACGTCCTTCAGATTGACGGTACGGTTCATGATATCGGCCCGTCGAGATTCCGGTAGCTCCAGCAATACCTTGGCGCCAAAGGACGACGGCATCATAGAAAGGATGTAGGCAATCGTCTGCGGATGCTCGCGCAGGAGGAAGCGGCCGACAAATGCCGGCTCCGCCTCGCCGAGGCGATCCCAGATCGAGGTCTCATAGGCCTGGAACGCGGTCCGGCGGCCAAGCAGGCTGTCCACCTCGTCCGGTGTCAACCCTTCTTCGAGGATGCTCTCGATCGCCTTGGCGTTGTCCATCAGACCGGCGCCTTCGGTGAAAAGATCCTCGAATTCGGCAACAAGCAGTGCAAGCTCGTCGGGCGGAATGGGACGCAGCGACTGCGCGGAGGTGATAATCAGCTGCAGCTCGTGCTGCGTAAAATACTTCAGCAGTCGTCCGGCCACCGTCTTTCCCATAGCGAGAAGAACGGCGGCGGCTTTTTCAGCCTGAGACAACGGTTTCTCGGCTAGAGCGCCGCCGAAATCGTCAAAGTCCATCATGGTCTTCTCCGTCCCTCACATCGGGATTAGGCTTGTCGCGTACTTAGAACTTCTATGAGCTTGACGCCGAAACGGGTGTCGTCGTTTTCAAGAACGGTAATTTCGCCCCGGGCGATCCGACGCCCGTTGACGGTAATTTCGACAGGCTCGCCGATTTTCCTATCGAGGGCAATGATTGCCCCTTCGGTAAGGTTCATCAGGCCTGAAACCTGCATGCGGCTGCTGCCGAGAACGATCTGGACGTCGATCGGAATGTCCATGATCATGTCGAGATTGGCATTCAGCGCACTGCCGATAGGCGGCGTCGCGGCAAAGGACGGCGAGCTGTCAAAGCTATCCGGCTCAAAAGCGGATGGCTTGCTCACCTCGTCGTCAAAATCGCCGAAAGTCGAAAGGCTGGTGCTCTCCTCGGTCGGTGCGCTGCCGAAATCGCCCGAACCGAAATCGCTGGTGCCGAAGTCACCGGTGCCGAAATCAGCGAAACCAGGCACTTCGCCGGCCGCGTCCTGCTGCAGCACGCCGCGAAGGCCGTCGATGGCCTCGTTTAATTCGGCCTCGTTCCCCGGAAGCTCCAGGGCGTCGTCGCTGTTCTTCTGTGTCTTCTTCGTAGCCATGAATTCACTATTCCAGTTGAAACTTGCCTCAAACTGCCGTTATCGCGCCAAGCGCTAAGAGAACCGATTAATTCATCAAATGCCGGAGCAGCTCGTCGTCCGAGTTGACGTTATCCTTGACGCGAACGGTATAATTCTCGCCCGAGCGTCCGAACTCGCAGACATAGAGTTCCTTGCCGTTGGCGCTCACCTCCACGTGGACATCCTGGCTGTCCTTGAAGGGAATGACATCACCGACGGCAAGCCTGGAAACGGTTGCCAGCGTCAACGACTGCAGCTTGATCCGCGCCTCGAGCGTAACCTTCGAGCGGCGTACCTGCTCGGAGAGCTGTTCCGACCACGCATCGGATTTCGCCGCCTGGGCCCTTGGCTTCGGTGCCGAGATATTGGTCTTCAGAAGCACCTTCTGCGGCACGATCACCACGAATTCGGAGCTTGCCGTGCCAATGGTCATCATCATTCTGGCCGCAGCTGCAAACTCGTCGACATGATCGTCGGAATGTCTCGGCCGCATCTCGATATTGAGCGGCGGCTCCAATAGCGGCTCGAAGCCACCAGGCGCATTGACGGCTGAGCGAAGCACGTTGGCAAGCTTGTCGAACACCATCACGGAAAGGTCGAGCTCGATTACCGAAAGGGGGCGCAGGACCGGTTGCTTAATCGTCTCAGGCAGAGCTCCCAGCAAGTGTTCCATCAACGTCAGGACGATGCCGCTGCCACAGGCCAGAACAAAGGTCGGCGACCAGTTGCGCAGCGAACCGTCGGCCAGCGCGAAATTCTCACCGAGATCGGCGATGACGTCGTTCACCAGACCGGCCTCGCAGCCGAGATAGGAAACGGAGACCTCGAGGCCGGTCTCGCCCTTAATAAGGTCGGGCAGAAAATCGCTGAAGATATGGCCAAGAGCGGCGCAACGTTTTGCCACCGTCGCATGGTCGCCGAGGCCCCCGGTCAGTTTGGCAAGCAGGACGGGATCGATGTTGGGAACGGTATTCGTTGTCTGGTCGCTCATCGTCGTCACGCAGCCTTGTTCTCACCGCCGGGGTTCATCATTTCCTGCTCGACCGCGTCGATCGACGGACGTTCATAGGCCGAGATGGTCTTGCGTCCATATTCCAGCGCAACCTGCGGCACGGAGCCGTTCATGTAAGCGAGCAGCGTCTGCTTCACGATGACGTAGAGCCGGTGCTGCTTGGTGCGTACGACCTTGATCTGCGAACATAGCGGCGCGCAAACCGAGTAAGACAGAATGATGCCGAGGAAGGTGCCGACTAGCGCCGAGCCGATCAAATGTCCGAGCACTTCAGGGCTGTCGTTGATGTGGCTCATCGCCTTGATGACGCCGAGGACGGCGGCAACGATGCCGATCGCCGGGAAGCTGTCGCCCATGATGGTAATGGCATGGAACGGCTTCATCTTGTCGTAGTGGATCGTGTTGATTTCCTCGTCCATCAACGCCTCGATCTCGTGCGAGCGGGCATTGCCGATGATGATCAGCCGGACGTAGTCGCAAATGAAGGAGGTCAACTCCTTGTTTTTCAACACGGTCGGCGCGGATTGGAAGATCGAGGATTCTTCCGGGTTGTCGATATGTGCTTCGATCTCGTTGCGCGACTTGGTGCGCAGGTCGCGCATCAGCGAATAGAGCACGCCGAGAACGTCGAGGTAGTTGCGCTCCTTGGGGACGGAATGCTTGAAGGCCTCGCCCAGCGCCTTGCCGGAATCCTTCACGACTTTCATTGGGTTGGCCATGATGAAGCCGCCAATGCCGGCTCCTGCGATGATGACAAATTCAAAGGGCTGGAAAAGGGCATCGACATGCCCGCCCATGGCCATGAAGCTGCCGATGATGCAGCCGCAGGTCACAACAAATCCGATAATAATATTCATGGACGGTCCACACCTGAACGTTCGTTTCGTCCATTGAAGTACGGCGTCTATCTTGCGTGAGGCTGTTCCGGGACCCATCCTCGAGCCCGTCTTCCCCACCCTCGAGCCCATATTCGCGGTGTCAGCTTCGCACAAGGAAATGGAGGCAAGGTGCGCTCACGGGCATCCACGCCCGGCTAACGAGATGAACGAGCGCGGCGCGGCTGCTGTCTCTTTTCGCGTTATTCTCCAATGTCCGGAGGGCGTTGCAATGCAGTCTGGTATTTATGTCTCCCTATCGTCACAGATGGCCCTTGAGCGCCGTCTGACGACAATCGCAGACAACATGGCCAACGTGAACACCACAGGCTTCCGTGGCACCGACGTCAAGTTCGACCAGGTTCTCAGCAACACCGATAACAAGCTGAACGCCAAGGTTGCCTTTGTCTCCCAGGGCAACGACTATCTTTCCACCAAGACTGGCGAACTGGAAAATACCGGCAGCCTGCTCGATTTCGCCGTGAAGGGCGAAGCCTGGTTCGGGCTGAACACGCCGGCAGGCATGGTGCTGACCCGCGATGGCCGTTTCACCATGTCGCAGACCGGAGCCTTGATTTCAGTACGCGGCTATCCGGTCCTCGATCCCGGCGGCGCGCCGATACAGCTCGATCCAAAGGGCGGCGAGCCGACCGTCTCTGCAGATGGCGTCATCACCCAGAACAACAAGCAGATGGGCACGATCGGCCTTTTCACCGCCGATATCACCAAGGGCTTTCTGCGCTATGACAACAGCGGTGTCCTGGCCACCGATACGCCGCAGGCGGTGGTCGACAATTCCCAGGTTGGCGTCGCCCAGGGTTATTTGGAGAATTCCAACGTCAACGGCATGCGTGAAATGACCGAGCTGATCGAAGTCAGCCGCGCCTTTGACAGCATCACCAACGTTACCAACGGCACCGAAAGTTCTCTCGAAGACGCGATCAAGACGCTGGGTAGCAAGTCCTGATGGATCAGCCGATGGAAGTCGACCATTTGCCTGAAGGCGCTATTTCAGCGAAACTCAGCCTGCTGGCGAGCCTGGCCGGTCGATATGCGACGCCGGAATATGCGGTGGCCCACGGCGGCCACGTACGCACTATCGCTGCCGGGCACTACACGGTCGCCGGCCTTTCGAGACATGTGCGCCTTGGCGAATTCGTCGCCCATCGCTCGGCGACCGGCGTTCATCTCGGCGAGGTCGTCCGCGTGGAGCCGGAGCTTGCCTATGTCTGTCCGATCGAGCCGGGCGAACCGATCGGCATCCACGACACCGTTATCCGAAAGGGCGCCTTCCGGATTGCGCCGACCGAGGGATGGTGCGGCCGCACCGTCAATTCGCTGGGCGAGCCGATCGACGGCCTCGGCCCGCTTGCCCTTGGCAATACCCGCCGCTCGATTTCAAACACTGCACCTCCCTCGATGACGCGCCAGCGCGTCTCGACCGGTTTCAAGACCGGCGTGCGTGCCATCGACATCTTTTCACCGCTCTGCCTTGGTCAGCGCCTCGGCATCTTCGCCGGTTCCGGCGTCGGCAAATCGACACTGCTGTCGATGCTGGCCCGGGCCGAGGCCTTCGACAAGGTCGTCATTGCGCTTGTCGGCGAACGCGGCCGCGAAGTGCGCGAATTCATCGAGGACACACTCGGGCCGCACATGCAGAAATCGGTCGCGGTCGTTGCGACCAGCGACGAAAGCCCGATGTTGCGCAAGATGGCGCCGCTATCTGCGATCACTATTGCCGAGCATTTTCGCGATGCCGGCGACAACGTGCTGCTGATCGTCGACAGCGTGACGCGCTTCGCTCACGCCATCCGCGAAGTCGCCACCGCCTCGGGCGAACCGCCGATCGCGCGCGGTTACCCCGCGTCCGTATTTACCGAATTGCCAAGGTTGCTGGAACGGGCAGGGCCGGGTCCTGAAGGCACAGGCACGATCACCGCGATCATTTCCATCCTTGTCGACGGCGACAATCACAACGATCCGATCGCCGATTCGGTCCGCGGCATTCTCGACGGCCACATCGTCTTGCAGCGCAGCCTGGCGGAGGAGGGGCGTTACCCGCCGATTGACCCGCTGGCCTCGGTGTCGCGCCTTGCCCGAAAGGCCTGGACCCCGGATCAGGAAAAGCTGGTTTCCCGGCTGAAGTCGCTGGTCCATCGCTTCGAGGAAACGCGCGACCTCAGGCTCATCGGCGGCTATCGCCAGGGCAGCGACGCCGATCTCGACATGGCGATCAAGCAGGTCCCGATCATCTACGACATCTTGAAGCAACTACCCGATGAACGCCCGCCGGTCGACGCCTTCACAGATCTGGCGACGGCTTTGAAGAATGGGTCGGCGGCGCACTTGGCCGCCAGACAAAGAGGCTAGACGTGAACATATCCGATGCAGACGAGCCGGTAGCGCCGCTGAAGCAGGAGAAGACAAAGGCCGTGGTTGCCGACCGCGCGCTGAAGGCAACGGGCCTGATGCTCGCCGGCCTGTCGGCGTTCTTCCCTTGGTACGTGTTCTTCAATCCCGACAAATTCGGCATTCACGTCAGCGAAAACGCCCGCAGCCGCGATCTCCCCAACTGGCCAGCGCGCAATGTCTTCAGCGTTTCGCCGCTGGCCATGGTCAACAAGAACCCGGATCCCCAGCCGGCGGAAATACCCGACACGCTGACGACCGCAACGATCAGCAACCTCGGTCGCATCGATCCAAAGGGCCAACCGGCGGAAGCGCAGCCCTTTCCCGGCAAGAGCGCCTTCCACTTGCTGCATGTGGCAAACGGACGGGCGCTGATCGAGGACATATCGGGCATGTATGTCGTGCGCGTCGGATCGGTCCTGCCTGACAATAGCCGCCTTGCGACACTCGAGCAGCGCGACGGCAAGTGGGTCATCGTCACGTCGGCCGGCGAAGTCTACACGCACGACTGATCCGGTCGCAACGGCACTTGCAACAGCCATCAAGGCCCTCGGCAACAATCAATTTCGGCGAATTTGCGATGGTTGGGCGCCGTGTTGCGCATGATGCAGCCCGCCTGGTTTTTGCCGTGCCTTCGTCGCCGCCGAACAGCCGGAAAAGATCGAATTTCCGGTAAGTCCCACGCAAGATTACCCCCCTAGTGTCAGGACGATAAGAACGGAGACTACCCCATGCAACCGATCCAGCTTTTTGATTTGGCATCCCGTCAGGCCGAATGGCTGTCGGTTCGTCAGGAAGTTGTTGCGGGCAACATCGCCAACGCCAATACCCCGAAATTCCGTGCCAAGGACGTCACGCCTTTCCAGTCGGTTCTGGAAAACCAGACCATCGGAATGGCAAAGACCAATCCGGCGCATTTTTCGGGAAACGAATTCGGAGATACAGGCACCACCGGCAGTATCGGTGTCGAAGAAGCGCCGCTCACACAGGAGATTGGCGTGCAGGAGTCCGGAAATACCGTCGGACTGGAGCAGGAATTGACCAAGACCGGCGAGATCCAGCGTCAGTACAGCCTGAACACGGCTCTCGTTAGTTCCTTTCATCGCATGATGATGATGACAGTAAAGCCCTAAAGAAGTGAGCTCATGGACCCTTTATCCGCAGCTATGAAAGTTGCAGGCTCCGGCCTGGAAGCCCAATCGACCCGCTTGCGCGTCGTTTCCGAAAACATCGCAAATGCCCGTTCGACGGGCGATACTCCGGGTGCCAATCCTTACCGCCGCAAGACGGTAACCTTCGGCGCCGAAGTCGACCATGCCCAGGGGGTGACCACGGTCGGCGTCAAGAAGCTCGGCGAGGATACCGGCAAATTCGTTGAGGAATATGACCCCAACAATCCGGCGGCCGATGCAAAGGGCTTCGTCAAGATGCCGAACGTCAACGTCCTCGTCGAAATGGCGGACATGCGTGAGGCCAATCGCTCCTACGAAGCCAATCTCCAGACGATCAAGCAATCGCGCGATCTCATCTCCTCAACCATTGACCTGTTGAAATCATCATGATCATCGACGCAATCAAAAATGTCGCTTCCCTCGCCATGACGCGCGGCATCGGAAGCATCGCCACCGACGAAACATCCGCAGCTTCGTCCGCCATCGCCCAGACGCCTGGTATGTCGCCTGGGACGTCGCCCGGCGCCGCCAACGGCGCGAGCTTCTCGTCCGTCATGACCAACATGGCAAGCGACATGGTCAACAATCTGAAGCAGGCGGAAAGCGCCTCGTTCGCCGGCATGAAGGGAACGATGGGCACCCGCGAGGTTGTCGATGCCGTCATGCAGGCGGACCAGTCGCTCCAGACTGCGATCGCCCTTCGTGACAAGGTCGTATCGGCCTTCCTCGAGATCACCAAGATGCAGATTTAACGAGATTTAAGGACGAAGATATGAGAGCGCTTGCCATCGCAGCGACGGGCATGGATGCCCAGCAGACCAATCTCGAAGTGATCGCGAACAATATCGCGAACATCAACACGACGGGTTACAAGCGCTCCCGCGCCGAATTCTCCGACCTCATGTACCAGACCGAGCGGGCGAAGGGCATTTCCAACCGCCCGAACCAGGCAACTGTGCCTGAAGGCGCCAATATCGGTCTCGGCGTCCAGACGACCGCGGTTCGCAACCTGCATATCCAAGGCGAATTGACGCAGACAGGCAACGAGCTCGACGTGGCGCTGGTGGGCCGCGGCTGGTTCCAGATCCAGATGCCGGACGGAACTACGGCCTACACCCGCGCCGGTTCGTTCAACAAGAGCGCGACGGGCCAGATCGTCACCGCAGACGGCAACGTGCTCACGCCCGCGGTAACCGTCCCGAGCAACGCACACGGCATCACCATCAGCCAGACCGGCGAAATTGCAGCGACGATCGGCACCGCGGCGGTGCCAACGGTGCTCGGCCAGATCCAGCTTGCCAATTTCGTCAACGAGGCCGGCTTGCAGCCGATGGGCAGCAACCTCTTCACCCAGACCTCCGCGTCGGGCGATCCGGTCGTCGATACGCCCAACCTCGACGGCTTTGCATACGTCAAGCAGAACTACCTGGAATCCTCGAACGTCGATCCGGTGAAGGAAATCACCGAGCTGATCACGGCGCAGCGCGCCTATGAGATGAATTCCAAGGTGATCACCACGGCCGACGAGATGGCTTCCGTGGTCAGCAAAAACCTCAAATAGGGATAGGAAGGGCCGAACATGATGTTTCGCCAGGCAAGAAGCGTCGCAATAGTGTTGCTCGCTGCGGCGGGTCTCGCCGCCGGATTGCTGCCGGCCCTCCAGGCCTCGGCTGATGGCGGCATGGGCTATGCCGTCGTTCCGACGGAGGTCATCTATCCCGGCGACGTCATCAGCAGCGGACAATTGGAGCTGGTGGAAGTCACCAATCCCAATCTGTCTGGGGACTATGCCAAGACGATCAAGGAAGTGACGGGGCTGGTCTCCAAGCGCACGCTTCTCGCCGGTCGGACGATCTCTGTTTCCGGCCTTCGCGAGCCATTTGCAGTGACGCGCGGCGCCAATATTAGGCTGGTCATGAGCGTTGGTCCCATGACCATCACCGCTGCCGGAACGCCTCTCGACGACGGTTCCGTCGGCGACACGGTTCGCGCACGGAACCTTGATTCCGGCATTATCGTCAGCGGTACCGTCCTCGAAAATGGTACAATTCGTGTGGTAGCCAAATGAGAAGGTTACGTCAGTTCCTTGCTGTCCTCCTGGCATTGCCGAGCCTGGTCATATCCGACCCGGCGCTGGCGATGAATTCGCGCATCAAGGATATCGCCTCCCTCCAAGCCGGCCGCGACAACCAGCTGATTGGCTACGGCCTGATCGTCGGTCTTCAAGGCACGGGCGACGGCCTGCGCTCGTCGCCGTTTACCGAACAGTCGATGCGCGCCATGCTGCAAAACCTCGGAATTTCCACACAGGGTGGCCAGTCCAGCGCCAAGAATACGGCGGCGGTCATGGTCACCACCAACCTGCCGCCATTCGCCAGTCCCGGCAGCCGGATCGACGTAACCGTCAGCTCACTCGGCGATGCGACCTCGCTTCGCGGCGGCACGCTCGTCATGACGTCGCTGAGCGGCGCCGACGGCCAGATTTATGCGGTGGCGCAGGGGTCGGTCATCGTCTCCGGGTTCCAGGCGCAGGGTGCTGCTGCCACCGTGACGGAAGGCGTGACCACTGCCGGGCGCGTTCCAGGCGGCGCAATCATCGAACGTGAGCTTCCCTCGCGCTTCAAGGACTCGGTCAATCTCGTCCTGCAGCTGCGAAACCCCGATTTCTCGACCTCGATCCGCATCGCCGACACGGTCAACGCCTACGCGACCTCACGTTTCGGCGGCCCGATCGCCGAGGCGAAGGATTCGCAGGAAGTCGCCATCAACAAGCCGAAGATGGCCGATCTTACCCGGCTGATGGCCGATCTCGAAAACCTGATCGTCCAGACGGACACGCCGGCAAAGGTGGTCGTCAATGAGCGCACCGGAACGATCGTGATCGGCGCCGATGTCCGCGTCTCCCCGGTTGCCGTCAGCTACGGCACCTTGACGGTGCAGGTCAGCGAAAATCCGCAGGTTGTCCAGCCCGCGCCCTTCAGCAACGGCGAGACGGCCATTCAGGACCAGACCGATATCACTGCCCAGAAGACCGGCGGGCGGGTGGCTGTCCTTGAAGGGCCGGATCTGAAGACGCTGGTCTCGGGATTGAACAATATCGGCGTCAAGCCGGACGGCATCATCGCCATCCTGCAAGGCATCAAGTCGGCCGGCGCCCTTCAGGCGGAGCTCGTTCTACAATGACAGGCATCGGCGTGACATTGAAGCTGTGGACGGCCTGCCGCAAGTTCGCATTGCCCGCGACGGCAGCTGTCATGTTGACCATCCCGGGCGCTTTCGCGCAGGAGGCGCAGAAGCAGCCAAGCGACCCGGCCTCCAGCCAGGACGAGATCCGCCAATATTGCACCAACATCGCCGACTCCGCCCGCGACCAGCGTTATCTCCTGCAAAAGCAGGAACTCGAAAAGCTGCAGGCTGACGTCGATGCTCGCATCGCAGTCATGGACAAGCGCAGGGCCGAGTACGAGGACTGGTTGAAGCGCCGCGACGACTTCCTGGCAAAGGCCGAGGCCGGTCTCGTCGATGTCTACAAGAACATGAAACCGGATGCTGCCGCAGCGAGCCTCAACGAGGTCAAGGTCACCACCGCTGCCGCCATCATCATGAAGCTTTCATCGCGTCAGTCCGGGCTCATCCTTAGCGAAATGGACCCCCAGAAAGCGGCCGTCGTGACCAATATCATGAGCATGGCGACAGATCCGAATACGTCGAAGTCGAAGGACCCCACATGAACAAGCGTATCTCCGCCACTGTAGCGGCTGTGGTCTTTCTGGCGGGTTGTCAATCGCAGGCGTTGAAGGAAATCGGCAGGGCGCCGGCGATGAGCCCGATTGGAAGCGGGCTGCAATATGCGCAGACGCCGCAGATGTCGCTCTATCCCAAGCGCCCGCACCAGGTGGCCCAGGGCTATTCGCTCTGGAGCGATAGCCAGGCGGCGCTCTTCAAGGATTCTCGTGCCCTCAATGTTGGTGACATCCTGACCGTCGACATCTCGATCAACGACAAGGCGAACTGGGACAACGAGACGAACCGCAACCGGACCAACAAGAGCGACATGGATTGGAACGCCAGTGCAACCATCTTCGGATGGAAGCCGAGCACGACCGCCAACGCGACTTCAGGCTCGGACACCAGCACCGATGCCAAGGGCAAGATGCAGCGCTCCGAGCAGATCACCCTACTGGTCGCAGCTGTCGTCACCGGCATTCTGGAGAACGGCAACCTCATGATCAGCGGCTCGCAGGAAGTCCGCATGAACCAGGAGATCCGCATTTTGAACGTCGCCGGCATCGTCCGGCCACAGGATGTCACCTCCGAGAACCAGATCTCCTACTCCAAGATCGCCGAAGCGCGCATCTCATACGGCGGCCGCGGTCGCCTGACGGAAATACAGCAGCCGCCACGCGGCCAGCAGGCGGTCGATCTTCTGTCGCCGCTGTGACGGTGAGGATGCATAAAAGACAAGATTGGAAGGCGGGCAGCTGACATGGCAGAGGCAGAAGGCACGGAGGGCAAGAAGAGGTCACCGCTGGTGATGACCATCGCAGGTCTGGTGCTCCTCAGCGTCGTTGGCGGCGGCGGCGGATGGTTCCTCGGCACGATGATCGCGCCGAAGATCGCTTCCGCCCGGAAGGACCAGGCGGACGCGGCAGCGGCACAAGCAGCGCCGCCGGGCAAGAAAGGCGAGCTGCCGGGATTTCCGCATCTGGCGACCGAAGCCAACGGCATCGTCCAGCTCGAGCCGATCACCTCGAACCTTGCCTATCCCTCGGAAAACTGGGTGAGGCTTGAGGTGGCCCTGATGTTCAAGGGACCGCCGGACGCCAAGATGGCCGAGGATATCCACCAGGACATCCTCGCTTACATCAGAACCGTTTCGCTCCAGCAGATCGAAGGCCCGCGCGGCTTTCAATATCTTAGGGATGACATTCAGGAACGTGTTGACCAGCGTTCGGAAGGCCGCGTATCGAAGGTCATGTTCAGAACCTTCGTGATTGAATGATTCGATTATTCATTTTTGCTGCCGTCATCCTGGCGGTGCCTGAACTGGCGGCGGCCCAACAGCTGCCGACGGATCTATTTACCGCGCCCCTGAACGGCTCGGCCGCATCCTGGATCATTCGCACCTTCGGCCTGCTGACCATTCTTTCGGTCGCGCCCGGCATCTTGATGATGGTCACGAGCTTTCCGCGCTTCATCATCGCCTTCTCGATCCTGCGTTCAGGCATGGGCATTGCGACGACGCCGTCCAATATGATCCTGCTCAGCCTGTCGCTGTTCATGACCTTTTACGTCATGGCACCCACCTTCGACAAAGCCTGGCTGGAGGGCGCCCAGCCGCTGATGGCCAATGAGATTACCGAGACCGTGGCAATCCAGCGCATCGCAGAGCCGTTCCGCACCTTCATGTCCGCCAACACGCGCGACAAGGATATCAAGCTCTTTGTCGATATCGCCAAGGAACATGGGCAGAGCGTGGCCGATGGCGACAAGATCGATTACCGCGTGCTCATCCCGGCTTTCATGATTTCGGAAATTCGCCGCGGCTTCGAGATCGGCTTCCTCGTCGTGCTGCCGTTCCTGGTCATCGACCTCATCGTCTCGACGATCGTCATGGCCATGGGCATGATGATGCTGCCCCCGACCTCGATCTCGCTGCCGTTCAAGATCCTGTTCTTCGTGCTGATCGACGGCTGGAACCTGCTGGTCGGCAGCCTGGTCCGATCGTTTCACTGACAGATTTCGACAACCAATGAAAAAGGCCGCCGGGGATAATCCCCAGCCACTTACTTAAATGTGGAATCTCTCTTTACACCAAGATAACTTAGCGCTCGGAACGTGCCCTCGCAGGATTGTTTGGAATATGCGGATAATGTCTGCGTCGTCCGTCGCCCAGATCGAGGGAAGAACACTTATGGTAGCGATGGTCGGTATTGCTGCTTACCGGTCATTCCGAACACTGCTTCCAAGGAGCTGCAAGGAACAATTTGGCGGACTACGAGTTGTTTTGGCATAGGAGAATAATCCCATGTCATATAATCTTCACTCCACGATACTCCCGCAACCAAGAGCGTCTCCGGCGATCTGGGCGGGCTCGGCCATCGTCGCGATTGCTCTCGTATTAGCTTGGTCCTATTGGCCGGACGGGGACGCACCCGCGGTCCAGGCTCCTGCAATCTCAACGGCCGCATGGACAACGACAGTGATACACAGCGGCGTTGCCTCAATGAGTAAGCATGGGCAGCCAGATGTCCGAGTAGATTATGGTCTGAAGCCGGATGGCCGATAAATTATTCATCGATTGGTTGATCACGCGTGGACCCTATAAGCCCCGTAACAGCGATTCATCGATTTAATCTACCCACTATAGGGTTATATAGACCAGCATCTGTTAGAGGGCGTCACGACGATGTTCCCGGTTTTCAGCAGATCCGCTGCAAGGGCGAACTTATCCCGCAATGGAAGCCCGAGGAATTCGAACAAATCGGAAAGGTATGGGAAGAAGCGCTCGATGTGAGTTTCCATATTTAGAGACGGCTGCTCAAGTTCGCCTCCCGGAAAAAATTTCAAGAACGTGCGATACCCTCAACATCCAGAGTTATTGGGGGTATCGCTGGAACCAGAGCCTAAGATTCCACATTCAAGTAAGTGGCTGGAGGATAATCCCGAGCGGCCTTGTGTCTATTCCGCGGCGATCGCGGCGATGTCGGACTCATCCTTCTGGAAAGGCTCTGTCCGCGCGGGAAGCGCCGGCACGTCGATATGATCGGGCTCGAGCCCGGCCTTGGCGCGGTCTACCATCAGGGTGTACGCGGTTTCGAGGTGGTGGCAGAACCGCTCCGCATCGAACAGCGGCTTGATATAGCGGTTTTCGATCAGCCTTTCCTTGAAGGCGACCACACGCTCCGGATTGTTGCAGAGCTCGACCGCCAAGTCCTCGTAGCCTTGCAGATCGGGGGTCACCAGTTCCGGGACCCCGATCGCGTTCAAAAGGCTCTCGCTGACGCGCGAGGCGAAATTCGTACCCTTCACCGTCAGGACCGGCAATCCGCCCCAGAGCTGCTCCGAAGTCGTCGTGTGGCCGTTGACCGGGAAGGTGTCGAGGCCGAGATCGGCGAGCTGCTGGCGGTCCATATGGAGATGATAGGGAATACGCGTCGTGAAGATGACGCGCTTGCGATTGATGCCGCGCTCGTCGAAGCGCTGAGCCAGATGGTTCTCGGCCCGCGGGCCGTTGCAGATCAGCCAGAGGACGCTGTTCTTCGTCCGCCTCAGGATGTTGCACCATATGTCGAGCATCTGCGAGGTGATCTTGCGGTTGCCGTTGAACGAGGCAAAGACGAACGCTTTTTCCGGCAATCCATGTTCGGCGCGCGTCGTCGGCCGCGGGATGGGGCGGTGTGTCGGGTCGTTCGGCTGGTAGGTCTCGGGCAGCCGGCAAAGCTTTTCATGGAAATGCTGCTTGGAGTGGTCCGGCATGACGAAATGGTCGCCGATCATATAATCGAGATCGATATTGATCGTCGTTCCGGGAAAGCCGAGCCACGAGACCTGTAGCGGCGCGGCCATGTGATTGAGGATGCCGACGCGCGTCTCCTTGGTGTGACCCTTCAAGTCGACCAGAATGTCGATCTTGTGGTCCCGGATGAGCTGTGCTGCCTCCCGGTCTGACATGTTGCGGACGTCGACCATCTTGCCCCAGGTCGAATAATCGAAATCCACGGCCTTCTGCGCTTCTATTCGCGAATGGTCGAAGAGGGTGATTTCGAACTTTTGCTTGTCGTGCAGTTCCAGAATTCGCTGCAGCAGCTTCATCGTCGCGTGGTCGGGCCAGAAATCGGCGGAGAGGTAACCGATGCGGATCTTGTCCGACCAGGTGTGGGGGGCTTTCCGTCTTGCGTTGGCGTGGCCGGTGGGGAGCGGCGAGGTATCGTGGACCGCAAGCTTGTTCAGCGCCTCGTCGCCGCACCAGTGGAGATGGAAGAAGGGGTTGTCCAGCTTCACATAGTCAAGCTTGCCGGCCGCCGTTGCCGCCATGATCGGTGCAGCGTGAACGTCGACCGAGGCGAGGTCGGAAATCTCGCGGCAGAAGATCAGGTAGAGCGTCCGGAACGTAATGTTGGCCGGATCCTTCTTGAACAGCGTGGAGACGATGTGCCAGTTGCCATCGTCGTTGAGATCGTCGGTAAGCAGCTTTGAGGCCATCAGCAGATGCTTGAGATGACCGCCGTTTGCCAGCACCTTCTTGAGGCCGCCGAGCAATTCCTTCTGCTGCCGCCTCAGGAAAATAGCTGCAAGGACGAACGCGACATCCGGGTCCTTGAGCGCAAGCGGGAAAATCTGGTTGCCGATCGAGATGACTTCCTGCTCGTTGCCATCGTCGAAATGGAGCATCATCGCTTCGCGCAGATAGTCTTCGCGCATGGGCGTCTGCCGCCCGGCAAGGCCATAAGCCTTCGCCGCATCCTGCCGGAAGCCGAGCTTCAGCAGCGTCTTGGCAAGTAGCGCATAGACTTTCGGCGAAGTGTCGACGTCGAGCACCGAGTTCAGCGTCTCAAGCGCACGGGTATAGTGGCCTTTTTGATAATACTTCGATGCCGTCGAGAAGGCGATTTTCGTATTCAAAAGCAAAAACTCCGAGCGAAATTGCGGTTCACGTCCGACCCGCGGCAAGCACGCGCGATCTTGGATTCTGCCCGAGCGTAGTTGTCGTAGCTTGCCTGAGGCCGATGTTGCGACAGCTGTCCCATATGCCTTCACCATACGTTAATCACGTTACGTGGTAGGCTTTCCGCCACCCTGCGAATTAAGATGTTGGCAAGCAATGGATGCGAGTTTGTCCGTGACATGACGGGTTTGGTCCTTAACAGATTGGGACCGAGGAGCATGAAGCCACTCCGTCATCGCCGGTATTTGAAGTCCGGTAATGTCCTCCTTTTCGTATTCAGTTCTCAGGGGACACATCTATGACAAGCATCCATACAAACAACGCAGCAATGGCAGCTCTGCAGACGCTGCGCGGCATCAACTCCAGCCTGACTTCCACGCAGAAGGCCGTTTCTACCGGTCTGCGCGTCTCCACGGCTTCCGACAACGCTGCCTACTGGTCGATCGCCACCACCATGAAGTCCGACAATGGTGCCATGGGCGCGGTTTCCGACGCCCTCGGTCTCGGCGCTGCCAAGGTCGACACCGCTTCGACCGCCATGGACAGCGCCATCAGCATCGTCCAGTCGATCAAGGCAAAGCTCGTCACTGCCGAAGAAGGCAGCGTCAACAAGAGCGACGTCCAGGACGAAATCACGCAGCTGCAGCAGCAGCTGTCGAGCGTTGCCCAGTCGGCTTCGTTCAACGGTCAGAACTGGGTTGTTGCATCCTCGGGCGCTTCCGCCTCGGTTGTCTCCTCCTTCGTCCGCAGCGCCACCGGCGGCGTTTCGGTTCAGAGCTCCAGCTACACCTTCAGCGATCTGGCAACCGGCAACGTCCTGTTCGGCTCAGACTCGGTCGGCGTCATCACCACCAGCTCGGGGATCCTCGGCACGACGACGTCGTTTGGCGCGTCCAGCTTCTCGGTCTACAGCCTTGACATCACCAACATGACCTCGGGCGGCATCGACACGGCGCTGACCATGGTTGAAGGCGCACTGACGGCCATGACTTCGGCCGGCTCGAAGCTCGGCTCGATGTCGTCGCGCATCGATCTGCAGACGACCTTCGTCTCTGCCCTTAGCGACTCGATCACCTCCGGCGTCGGCAAGCTGGTTGATGCCAACATGGAACAGGAATCGAGCAAGCTTTCTGCCCTGCAGACACAGCAGCAGCTGGCCATCCAGTCGCTCTCGATCGCCAACTCCTCGTCGCAGAGCATCCTGTCGCTCTTCCGCTAGTAGCGCGGTAGGCGGAAGGAACCGGCAGGGGCAACCCGGTCGAACTTTTAAACAAAGAGTTAAACCGCACCTACCTAAGGTGCGGTTTTTTTTGTGTTATTAGCGATATGGTTTAGATTTTTTTTACCATCTTGCTGTCTTATGGGCCCATCGAAACGACGAGTTAACCCTACCAGTTAAGGTTAACGGGCATGAAGCTGACAGTCGTTCCCGGTGGCAATTCCGGAATGTCCCTTTTCAACCACTGCCATAAGGGGCAAGAAACAATATGACGAGCATTATCACCAACAATGCAGCTATGGCTGCTCTGCAGACACTGCGCGGCATCAACTCCAACCTGACAATGACGCAGAAGCACGTTTCGACGGGCCTGCGCATCTCCACGGCTTCCGACAACGCTGCCTATTGGTCGATCGCCACCACCATGAAGTCCGACAATGGTGCCATGAGCGCCGTTTCCGACGCCCTCGGTCTCGGCGCTGCCAAGGTCGACACTGCTTCGACCGCCATGGACAGCGCCATCAGCATCGTCGAGTCGATCAAGGCAAAGCTCGTCACTGCCGAAGAAGGCAGCGTCAACAAGAGCAACGTCCAGGACGAAATCACGCAGCTGCAGCAGCAGCTGTCGAGCGTTGCCCAGTCGGCTTCGTTCTCCGGCCAGAACTGGGTGATTGCATCCTCGGGCGCCTCCGCCTCGGTTGTTTCCTCCTTCATCCGCAGCGCCACCGGCGGCGTTTCGGTCCAGAGCACCAGCTACACCTTCAGCGACCAGGCAACCGGCAACGTCCTGTTCGGTTCAGACTCGGTCGGCGTCATCACCACCAGCTCGGGCATCCTCGGCACGGTGACGTCGTTTGGCGCGTCCAGCTTCTCGGTCTACAGCCTTGACATCACCAACATGACCTCGGGCGGCATCGACACGGCGCTGACCATGGTTGAAGGCGCATTGAAAGCAATGACCGCGGCCGGCTCGCAGCTCGGCTCGTTGACCGCGCGTATCGACCTGCAGACGACCTTCGTCTCGTCGCTCAGCGACGCCATCAGCTCCGGCGTCGGCAAGCTGGTGGACGCCAACATGGAACAGGAATCGAGCAAGCTTTCTGCCCTGCAGACACAGCAGCAGCTGGCAGTACAGTCG